>DASZMF010000837.1:0-2613 GCA_035552035.1 Candidatus Angelobacter sp. | reverse complement strand
CGGCTGGCTGGGCCGCTTCCGGCGACTCAACCGCGACTACGAACGGCAAGCGCAGACCGGCCAAACCATGGTCTATCTGGCCATGATCCGGCTCATGCTGGCTCGCTTGGATCGAAATTAATAAGTTTTCAAACACGCTCTTAGGTAAAATTGTGCCGCACGCTTTAGCGGAGGTGTATAAATAACGTTTATTTGAGTGGAGCAAAAATTCAAAAAACAACATATCAATTTGTTCAAAAGTTTTATTCAGCGGTTCTCGTGGTCGCCTATATTTAAACGACATCGATTATTAGACAGTGAAATCTTTCTTGTTGATTTGCAAATTCATATTTTTACCGGTTCCTTCAGGGTGATATTCTTTCTGCAATGTGGACACTCAGTTTTTGTAAAGGGGTCAGTCCTGAATGGCGCTTAGATAATGCCCAAAACTTTCTTGGAGAGGGGTTTGCGTCGTTGGGTGTCCGGGGTTGAAGCGAAGATGATTTGGCGGGAAACTTTTTCCATCAGCTGGATCGTCTTCCATAGTTTGCGCTTGTTGGTGACGGCTTGCTTCATGGCTGCAAACTGGGGCGGACTGAGAGAAACGGAGTGCGTCTTTTGAGCGACTTTTCGAGTCCATTGACAGCCGCTTCGCCCTGAAGCGGCCACCGATCGCTGGAGAACCGATCCCTGACTGATGTAGCCGATCTGCGCCAGGTTTTTGCGCAATCGGTTATACTTTCCTTTTAACGCGGCCAGAGCATCGGGCTGGTTTTTCATGGGATCATTTTAAGCTGCCTGTCAAGTGACACAGTAGTAATACTGTGCTAATGAATACCCCGTTCTTCCCGGCCTTCCGCCCGCGGCTGGCCGCTCTGGGCGCGCGGGTCCGATGCCTGCGCCAGCAAAGCCTCGTTCACCTGGATCAACTCTTCGGGCCGTGGCTGCCACCGGGCTTGCTGTCTCAAGCCGACGAAGGCAGCAACAGCCGCAATCGAATCTACAACGTGCGCCGCACCCTCTTCGGCTTTCTCTATCAGGTGCTCAATCCCCATTGCCCCTGTCGCGAGGTCGTCCGCCAAATCCAGGCGCTCTTTGCCCTCCATGACGGCCGTTCCGTGGATGAAGGCACCGGCGGCTGGTGCCAGGCACGAGCGCGGCTGCCGTGGGACATTCTCCCGCGTCTGCGTTGCGCCGCCGCTGCTCACGCCGAAAAAGCCGCTCAACTTTGGCGCGGCTTTCGGGTCAAGGTCATCGATGGGACCAGCACCAGCCTGCCCGACACCGTCAAAAACCAGCGCGCCTATCCGCAACCGGGCGGCCAAAAGCCCGGCTGCGGTTTCCCGCTCTTGAAACTGGTCGGCGTGTTCAGCCTGGCCACGGGGGCGTTATTGGATTACGCCAAGGGCAACAAGCATCAGCACGAGTTGAACCTGCTGCAAAGGCTGAGGGATCAATTCAAAGCAGGCGACCTCGTGTTGGCAGACCGGGGGTTCAACTCTTACACGCTGCTGGCGTTACTCCTATTGCGCGGGACGCACAGTCTGTTTCGTTTGCATCAACGCCGACCGGCCGATCTGCGCCAAGGCAAGCGCCTGGGCAAAAACGACCGCCTGATGACTTGGTGCAAACCCTGGCTCTGGCAGCGACCGCAGTATCTTTGCCGGGTCATCTGGAAGCGGATTCCTGCGAAACTGTCCGTCCGGGTGGTGCGCTTCACGTTGGCCGTGCCGGGATTTCGCGCGCAATCGGTGACCCTGGTTACAACGCTGCTGGACCCGGTGGCTTATCCCGCCGAAGAACTGGCCCGCCTCTATGCGCGGCGCTGGCAAATCGAACTGTGGTTTCGCGACCTCAAGACCTCGATGGGCATGGAAAGGCTGCGCTGCAAAAGTCCCGGGATGGCACACAAGGAACTGGAAATGTTTTTCATCGCTTACAATCTAATCCGCGTTCTGATGGCGCAGGCCAGCGCCATTTACGAGGTGCCGATGGAGCGACTGAGTTTCAAGGGCACGGTCGATGCGCTGAGGCAGTTCAGCATCGCGATGGCACAGGCCCGTTCCCGGAAAAAGCAGAAGCAATTGAGGGTCGACCTGCTGGAAATCATCGCTCGCGATCAGGTGCCCGCACGGCCGGGCCGCCGTGAACCTCGCGCGGTCAAGCGCCGGCCAAAGCCTTACCAGTTGCTCAACCGTCCACGCCATCAGATGAAAGAACTCCAACACCGCGGCAAATACCGCAAAAATAAGGAGCTTATCTAAGCGCCATTCGGCTCAGTCCTTGGTATTGACACAAAAGTCAGTTTTCGGAGTGGCCAAGCTGATTGGCAACATTTGAACCCATCCTCAGCCGTTGGGCGATCCATTTCAAGGTCATTGTTGTTTCCTTGCGCAAGCACCGGATAAAACGAACTCTCAGGCGGTGGAAAGATGACCCAAGAAAAGAAAATCAATGGGAATGAAAACTTTTTACCTGTTGACACACTTCCTAATGGGTGACCCCTTTCTGACCCTTTCCTTTCCGTTGACGCCCGTCTTCATCAAGAACGATAAAGCCCAGTCTTATTTTCAAAGCGTTATAAGTGGACAAACAATAACGTTTCCCATTGACTTCGTGAAGGAATATGGCGAA
>DASZMF010000836.1:0-15486 GCA_035552035.1 Candidatus Angelobacter sp. | reverse complement strand
AGGCGCAGGCGGCCATCGGGGAGTTCATCGACCAGGTGTATAACCAGAAACGTCTGCACTCGGCGCTGGGATATGTTTCGCCCGTAAAGTTTGAAAGGGCATCGGCATGAGGATTTATCGCTTTAAGGCCAAAATGGCTGACCGAATCCACAGCTCGATGAAACAAGGGCGGATCGCTCCGCCCTCAGCCACTTCGGCTACTGACACGGCGCTCGGGTTGCGTCCCCGCAGAGCCCTATCCTCCGCTCAGCTTCCCACAGAGTGGACTACAACAAATCCGCTGCGCAATGATTCTTCATTGAACAGCTTCTACCCCCTTAATTTCTTGTCTCACAACATGGGTGCAGTGCACAGATTGCCAAAATTGCCAAAATCGCCGGAATTGGTAATTGAAAACCCTTTTTCCGCAAGAAGACCAGATACAGACCGGGCAGATACCTGACACTTTAGACCGGGCACATCCCTGACAGAATGGGTCGGAGCGAAGCTTGCTCTATTGACGCTTGGCACCGCGCTCTGTTTTCCTAGACGTAGCATGGAATTGCGTAAAGATCCAATCACGCGCTCCTGGGTCATTGTTGGCGATGACGTGGAGCGGCCCAGCCAGCCCGGCTCTTGTCCTTTTTGCCCCGGAGCACAGCACGCGCCGCAGGTCATCGCAACGCTGAACAGCCCTGACCACGCGGCCGGCCCGGTGACGGCCATGGTGCATCCGTCACCGCTTTACCGTATTGAAGGCGAGCCGCATCGCCACTCTGAGGGCATCTATGATGCCATGAACACCGTAGGCGCGCATGAAGTGCTGGTGCAGAGTATTCGGCATGATATTGAGTTGTGGCAGTCGTCAGACGCGGAGATTCTGCAATTTCTGCAGCTTACGGCGCAGCGCATACAGGACCTGAAGGGCGACCTGCGGTTCAAATATGTGACCATGCTCAAGAATCACGGCGCGGCGGCGGGGCAGGAGTTTGACCATCCGGTCTCCGAGTTGACGGCTACCACGTTTGTTCCTCGGCGCGTGCTGTATGAGCTGCGGGCTTCGCGCGATTATTACCTGGAAAAAGAGCGCTGCGTTTTTTGCGACACTCTGGGCCAGGAGTTTCGCACGCCGGTACGCATTGTCGAGGCGCTGAATAATTATGTTTCGCTGTGTCCGTTTGCCTCGCGCGTGCCGTATGAAATATGGATCATGCCGCGCAAGCATGAATCCTCTTTTGAGCGCGGCATAACCGCTAAAAATGCGCCGCTGGCGGAGCTGGCAGGGTTGATCCGGCGCACGCTGCAGCGGGTGATGAGCGTTTCAGAATCATTCCACCTGGTGTTGCACACGGTGCCGAATACCTACCAGAAATCGAACATCCTGCAATATTGGAAAACCGTGGATGAGGACTACCACTGGCACATAGAAATCCTGCCGATTATGGGCACCAAGGCCAAGCCGTATTTTTTGAAAGAAGTCTATTACACCCATATCTCCTCCGAGGCGGCAGCGGAGAAGTACCGCAAACTGGGTGTTCGCTAGGCCGGAATAAGGGATAGCCCCTAACCGGCGGCGCACAAGTGCCCGGTTGAGTACTTTGGTGCGCATTATCACGCGTGTTTGTGAGCTTACGCGGCTATAATTTCAATAACTTATGCTTCCGTTGTTCTGGCT
This sequence comes from Candidatus Angelobacter sp., assembly GCA_035552035.1. GTDB lineage: Bacteria > Acidobacteriota > Terriglobia > Terriglobales > Acidobacteriaceae > Angelobacter. Next base: position 13,832 of record DASZMF010000836.1, on the reverse strand, counting down.
ACGCGTGGCCCTGAGCCTATATGGTGTGGGCCTGCTTTACGCCCTGGCGTCATTCTGGGGTGGCAGGAAAGTTCTGACTCAAATTACGCTGCCCGCCGTTGGGCTGGGCATGGTTTTTCATTTTGTATCCATCGTAGAAAACGGAATGTTCAGCGGCACGTGGGCGCCAACCTCAATGCATGGGCTGGAATCATTACTGGCCTTTGTGCTGATGGTCTTTTTCTTTATTGTTTATGCCCGATACCGCACAACTTCGCCGGGGCTGGCCGTTTTTCCGCTGGTCTTCTGGCTTACGTTTTCAGCTTCCTCTTACGCGGAGCCCACGGAACCGACTGCACCGCTGTTTGTGAGCACACAATGGATTTACATCCACGTCGCGCTCATTCTCATTGGATATTCAGCGCTGTTCTTCAGCTTTGTGGCCAGCATTCTTTATCTGATCCAGGAGCGCAACCTCAAGAGCAAAGGCGGGATGACCGGACTCTGGTCGCGCCTGCCGGCACTGGCCGTTATTGATGAAATCGGCTTCAAGTGCCTGGTCTGGGGCTTTCCGTTTATGACGCTGGGGCTGATTGCCGGCTCCATTTTGGCAGAGGCGCGTTACGGGCCCAGATATTTTGCCGATCCCAAAATTCTGATCTCTGGCGTGACGTGGGTCATATACATGGTGCTGATCTATACGCGATGGAATGCCGGATGGCGCGGCCGCCGGGCCGCTTATTTAGCGACGTTTGCTTTTGGCGCCGCCGTGCTGGCATGGGCCGCAAATAATTTCAGCCAGACACACAGGTTTATAGCGCCATGAATTTTTACGTTATCGGCGTGAACCACAACAGCGCGCCTCTTGAGGTGCGTGAGCGGTTTGCTGTGAGTGAAGCGCAGCTACCCGACGCGATCCGCAGCCTGGTGCAACACCCCGGCGTGGACGAGGGCATACTGCTCTCTACTTGCAATCGCGTGGAAGTGCTTACCAGCAGGCAGCAGGGCGCCGATCTAAAGGGATTTCTGGGCAGCTATTTTGGTGTAAGCTCCGCGGCGCTGGATTCCCATATTTATGAATTTGAGCAGCGGGAAGCTGTGCGCCATATCTTCCGCGTGGCTTCCAGCCTGGATTCCATGGTGGTGGGCGAGCCGCAGATTCTTGGCCAGGTGAAAGAAGCATATGCCATTGCTCGTGGGTTGGGTGCAGTGCATTCCGGCCTGGAGGCGCTGCTTTCACGTGCTTTTGCCGTGGCCAAACGCGTGCGCACTGAGACATCCATTGGCAGTTCTAGTGTTTCCATCGCTTCTGTTGCCGTGCAGTTGGCGGAAAAGATTTTTGGCTCGCTCAAAGACCGTACTGTCTATCTGGTGGGCGCGGGCAAGATGGCCGAACTGGCGGCGCGACATCTGATTGCGCACGGAGCAACAAATATTATTGTCAGCAATCGGACCCATGCGCGTGCGGTGGAGTTGGCAGAGAGCTTTGGCGGACGGGCAGTCCCATTTGAGCTGCTACAAGAGACGGCGGACCACGCTGACATTATTCTCACTTCCACGGGCGCGCCGGAACCGCTTTTCCGTCGCGAACATGGTGAGCGTCTGCTCAAAGGGCGGCGGAACCGTCCCATGTTTTTTATTGATATTGCTGTGCCGCGCAACGTGCATCCGGACATGAACAAGTTGGATGGAATGTTTGTGTATGACGTGGACGATCTTCAATCCGTGGCCACGGACAATGCCGGCGAACGCAAGAAAGAAGCTGCGCGCGCGGAAAAGATTATCGAGCTGGAAGTGGACCGTTTTGCTTCGCGGATGAAGTCGCTGGCCGTGGTGCCAACGATTCTTTCGCTGCAGGAATACTGTGAAACTATCCGCCAGGCGGAAATTGACCGCATACGCGGCAAGCTTGGGACAATCACGCCAGAGCAGGAGGCGGCCATAGAAGCGATGACGCGCGGGATCATCAACAAACTGCTGCATACGCCCATTACCACGCTCAAATCTTCCACGGACCATCCTGAGGCTGCTACCATCCATGAGATGATCCGGCGGCTGTTCAATTTGAATACTGGAAAACCAAAAGAATAATGGCCAGACTTCGCATTGGTTCACGCGGTTCACAACTTGCACTGTGGCAGGCCAATCATGTGTCCGCGCTGCTGCGCGAGCAAGGGCATACCGTTGAGATTGAGATCATCAAGACCACGGGCGACAAAATTCTTGATGTAGCGCTGGCGAAGGTCGGCACCAAGGGCATGTTCACCAAGGAGATTGAAGAAGCCCTGGCGGATAAGCGCGTGGATCTGGCCGTCCACAGTCTGAAAGACGTGCCCACGGAACTGGCACCTGAGTTTGAGCTGGCGGCGATCATGAAGCGCGAAGATCCACGCGATGCTTTTATCTCAGTGAAGTACGCAACTTTGGAAGAGCTGCCGCAAGGCGCGAAAGTTGGCACCAGCAGTTTGCGGCGGCAGGCGCAGTTGAAGGCGCTGCGGCCTGATCTGGAGACGTTTCCTTTGCGCGGCAACGTGGATACACGCATTAGAAAGCTTGAGTCCGGCGAGTATGACGCGATTATTCTGGCTGCTGCCGGCGTTCATAGGCTGGGATTGCACAAGCATGTGCGTTCGCGGATATCGGCCGATGTGATGTGTCCGGCGGTTGGCCAAGGTGCGCTAGCCATCGAAATTCGCCGCGATGACGCGCAGACACGTACGCTGCTGGCGTTTCTGAATCATGCCGAGACACGTGCCGCGATTGAATGCGAGCGCGCGCTACTGGGCGAGATGGGCGGCGGTTGCCAGGTACCAATTGGGGCGTATGCTGAGAAGCGTGAGGGCCGGTTGCATCTGCGGGCCATGGTGGGGCGTCCGGATGGCAGCTTGATTTTGCGTGAAGAGGCCGATGGTGCTGACGGCGAGAAGCTTGGCCGCGACGTAGCGCAAACATTGCTCAAGCGCGGTGGTGACAAAATTTTGACTGAAGTTTATGCGCACGAAGTTGTGGTCCCAAAACAACCATGAAGAAAAGCAGTAAAAATAAAGAAGAGCCGCTCAGCGGATGGCGCATCCTGATCACGCGCGCCAGCAAGCAGTCCGGCGGGCTGGCCGCGCCGCTCAGCCAGATGGGCGCTGAAATCATTGAGATTCCCACCATTGAGATCAAGCCCGCTAAAAGTTTTAAAGCACTGGACACTGCGTTGGGCAAAATTGCAGGCTATGACTGGCTCATTCTTACCAGCGTCAACGGTGTGGAAGCGCTGTTCGCGCGCATGAAGAAGCTGCGTATCGCGCCGGGGAAGCTCAAGCATCTTCAGGTAGCAGCCATTGGGCCTGCCACAAAGCGAGAGATTGAAGATCATGGCCTGGAGGTTACGATTACTCCGGAGCGGTATATTGCTGAATCTGTTGTCGAGGCTTTGAAAGGCAAGACCGAAGGGAAGCGCGTGCTGCTGGTCCGCGCCAAGGTTGCACGCGATGTGCTGCCGACTGAACTACGCAAGGCCGGGGCCAAGGTGGATGTAGCCGAGGCTTATGAGACGCACGTTCCTAAAAGCGCGAAAGCAAAACTTAACCGGCTGTTTGTGAATGACTCGTCCCGTCCGGATATTGTTACTTTTACCAGTTCTTCCACGGCGACAAACTTTCTGGAGCTTCTTGAAAAAGAGCATTATCACGCTCTGCGGGAAATCTGGTTGGCTTCAATCGGCCCGGTGACCAGCGCCACGCTGCACCAGCTTGGATTTAAGCCGAATATACAAGCCCTGGAATACACCATGGAAGGCTTGGCGCTGGCGATTGCCAAACATGTGCTGACGGAGCACCGAGGTGATTAAGTTAATTTACCGCAGAGGGCGCAAAGGTCGCGGAGAGATCGGCTTTGGGCTCTTAGCCTTTGGTTTTTGGCTTATCTGTTTTACGTAAAGCTTTTCAGAGTCGGAATGCAGACTTTAGCCGCCCTCGCAATTATATTTTTTCTGATCCGAGTTTATCGGCGAAAATCCGCAGTAGGTTGTTCCAGAGCTAACGGCTAGAAGCCAATGGCTAAAAGCCGAATAATTCCTCTGCGATCTTTGCGCCCTCTGCGGTGAACCCAAATCAATCGTAAATATTGCATCCACACTTCGCTGGTTCCGCATATTTCTTCAAGAACTCAGCTATGCGCGTGTAGGCGTCAATCTGGTTTTCCAGCTTGGAGAAGCCATGGCCTTCATTCTCATAAATTTTTAGTTCGGCCACGCCGTTGCGCTTCTTGATGGCGCTGGCTACCTGCTCGGCCTCCGTCTTGGGGCATCGCGGATCATTGCCGCCGGCCAGCAGCAGCAGCGGGGCTTTGATCTGATCTGTAAAGTTGATGGGCGAGCGTTCTTTGAGGCGCGCTTTGGTTTTTTCGTCTGCGGGATCGCCCATGGTTGCCATGTCATATGCGCGCAGTTGCGGATCTTCATTCTCCATTTCAGTGAACCAGTTGACAAATGGAACAATTGGCACGCCGGCGGCCCAGAGATCTGGCGCTTTGGTTACGGCCATCATTGTGAGATAGCCGCCATAGCTGCCGCCCATCACCGCAACTTTTTTGGGATCAATGAAGCCGGTCTTTTTGATCCACTCGGCAGCGGAGATTATGTCTTCCAGATCGCCGCCGCCCATATCAAAGCGATTGGCATCTTCAAACTCTTTGCCGTAGCCGGTTGATCCGCGATAATTCGGCGCAATCACAAAGTAGCCCTGATTCACCAGATATTGAATGTTGCGATTAAAAGAATTGATGGTCTGCGCGGTTGGGCCGCCGTGAATAGAGACCACCGCCGCATTTTTGCCGTTCTTCTCAGCGTTGTACGGAACGTAAACAAATGCTGAGATCTGCCATTTGCCGTCCTTGCTGGGATAGTGAATCAGAAACGGCTCGACCATATCTTCACCGCGCAAGCCAGCCACCAGTGAATGCGTGATCTGATTCGATTTCTGAGTGGAGAGGTCATAGTCCCAAATATCATTCGGCGCCTTAGGGCCATCATGCGAGTAAAGCAAGTGCGTGCTGTTGTGGCTGAAGGCAGTCTCTGCGCCGGCCAGAGAGTTAATCCCTTTGGCGACCGGCAGCGCATGCGCCTGGCGGGTGGCTAATTCATAGATGTAAATATCCTGATTGCCGTCAACATTGGCAGTCCAGGTGAGGCGCTTGCCGTCCGGAGAGAATGTGCCGGAATTGATTTCCCATTTATCAGTGGTCAGCCATGAAATCTTTTTTGACGCAATATCCAGCAGTCCGGCGTTCGCATAACCATTGCCTGCGTTCGATGTGATGAGCACTGTTTTGCCATCGGGTGAAACGTCTGTGGCTGAAAAATTCTGTTCGCCTTCGTGAGGTGTAAGCTTTGTGGCCTTTCCCCCGGCAGAGCCCACAATCAGGATATTTGCGTCTTTGCCTGCGGCGTCCTGCTGTGAGAAGACAATCCATTTGCCATCTTTTGACCAGATAGGATTGCTGTTGCTCAGTTGTGCGGGCGTGTTGCTGGTAATGTGCGTGACTTTCTTGGTGAGAATCTCCATCACATCCAGTTCGTAATTGGGTGATTGTTTTGGCTTCACGCTGTAAGCCAGCTTTTCTCCATCTGGCGACCATGCCGCGCCTTCTTCAGAAACCTCAGGAGTGTTGGTGAGGTTCACGACTTGGCCATTGCTGGTTGAAACCAGAAAAAGGTCCCATTGTTCATTGCCGTCATAGTCAGAGTTGTAGGCGATCCAGCGGCCTTTGGGCGACCATGCGATGTTGGTCTGGCGTTGATTGCTTACCGTGAGCTGCGTGGGCCATCCGCTTTGCGTGGGAACCAGCCAGATGTTACGGCGTCCGGTGATGTTGGTGACGAACGCCACCTGCTTGTCGTCGGGCGCCCAGACCGCATAGTCAATCGCGCGTGTCATGTAAAGCTTTTCCAGAGTGAATGGCTGGACATCGAATTTGTCGCGAGATTTGATCTGAGCTGGATCGGTGATCACGGCGGATGGTTGAGCCGTCTGTGCGATAGCCGGGAAAGAAAACAGGACGAATGCGATTGTTGCGATGATGAATGTGCGGTTCATATTCATTTTAGGTGCCGCTCTTAAAAGTTTTTCTCCGCGCCTCCGCGTCTCCGCGGTGAATTCTTGTGGTTGGTTTTTCACGGTTGCGCTGATTCATGTATATCCACCGTGGACCAGGTCTTGTCAGCGGCGTGGCAGATATTTTCCAGCGGACATTCCGCGCATTTTGGCCGACGCGCAATGCACAGCGCTCGTCCGTGATGGATGATCTGGTGGGAGAAATCAATCCACTTGTTTTGTGGAATGACTTTCATCAAATCCTGCTCGATATTCTTTGGGTCATCCGCTTTTGTCAGCTCCAGCCGCCGTGAGATCCGATGCACATGCGTATCCACGACGACTCCCACGGCCTGCCCAAACCAGCTGCCCAGCACCACATTGGCAGTTTTACGCGCCACGCCGGGCATGGTCAGGAGTTTGTCCATCTCGTCCGGCACGCTTCCGCCAAAGTTTTCCACGATTGCCCTGGATGCCCCCACCACTGACTTTGCCTTGTTGCGGTAAAAACCGGTGGGACGAAGAATGGGTTCAAGTTCCTCTGGCGTGGCTGCGGCCATGGCCTGCGGCGTGGGATAGCGCTGAAACAGCCCGGGAGTGACTTTATTTACCATCACATCAGTGCACTGCGCGGATAAAATCGTTGCAATCACCAGCTCCCAGGCGCTGTTATGGTGCAGAGCGCAGCGGACATTCGGATAGCGCTCATCCAGACGGGTTAGAATGTCTTTTACGCGCTCCGGGGCCAGCGAATCATATTTGCCTTTGGGCGGTTTGGTTTTGGCGACAGCAACTTTTACTGGCTTGGAAGCTTTGGCCGTCTTTGCCGCAGGCATGGCTCTTACAGCAGAAGTTTTGGCAGCGGGCTTTTTTGCCACCAGCTTTTTGGCGACAGGTTTTTTCGCAGCAGGCATGACTCAGAATCTAAAGCACCGGGCTTACAATCACAATAGGCAGGGGGATAGACATGGCCACAACGACCAAGGCGGAAATCAAGATCACCAGTGACGATCTGCATGCGGTGCCGCTCACTCTTGAAGGTTCCAGCGTGCTGCACCAGATGTTCCGCTTTCGCTGGGCGGAGTGGCGCAAGCTCAGTGAGAGCCAGCAGCATGAAATTGCCGCAGAGGCGTCGGCCGCGCTACTGAAGATGGAAAATGACATGGCCGGCCAGACCGCATTGTTTTCCGTGCTGGGACACAAAGGCGATCTGCTGATCGTGCACTTCCGCAACTCGTTTGACCAGCTCAAGGCCGCCGAGCTACAAATTTCGCGCCTGCGTCTGAATGATTATCTGGAGCAGACAACATCGTATCTTTCTGTAGTGGAACTGGGTCTGTATGAGTCTTCGGTCAAGCTGTATCGCGAACTGCGGGAGAAGGGAACTGTGCCGCATTCGGAAGAATGGAATGCCGTAATCGCTGATACCACCAAGCGCCAGACAGAGGCCATGCGTCCGCGCTTGTTTCCCCAGATTCCTTCGGCGAGGTATATCTGTTTTTATCCCATGGACCGCCGCCGTGGTGAAGACAAAAACTGGTACAGTCTGCCCATTGAAGAGCGTCAGCGGCAGATGGAAGAGCATGGACTGGTGGGCCGTCGCTATGCCGGAACGGTGCGGCAGATCATTACTGGATCCATTGGGTTTGACGACTGGGAGTGGGGCGTTGATCTTTTTGCCGACGATCCGCTGATCTTCAAAAAATTGATTTACGAGATGCGTTTTGATGAAGTGAGCGCGGTCTATGCGCTCTTTGGCACGTTTTATGTCGGGGTGCGGTGTCCGGCGGCGGGGTTAGAAGCTTTGTTCAGCGGTAAATTGCCGGATTGACCGCAGGTGCGACACTCAGTAATCTTCATGCATGGTTAAAGCGGTCCAAGCCGGCCAGGTCTGGCGCAGCGATGATAGCGGCGACAATTTTCTGGTCACCAAAGTGTATGGGGAACTTTTCACACAGTACGCCATGCTGCGTCCGGCAAAGGTAAGCGCGCCGGAAGCTGAGACGATCCGTGTGAAGATCGCCAAAGACGATAGCGGCATGATGCTGCCCGGCTATACATTTACGCAGGATTCACAGGATTTCTAAAAGCCCTACCGGATAATCTGAAAAGATCTCTTAAACAATGGTCTCTAAAATTATTTCTGCGCTGGCCGCATTCATTATCGCTGTAATCTCCAAGACCGGTTATCTGGGCGTCATGCTTTTAATGGGCATTGAGTCGGCATGTATTCCTCTGCCTTCTGAAGTGATCATGCCTTTCGCCGGATACCTGGTTTATCGGGGCCAATTCAACCTCTTTTTGGCTGCGACTGCGGGCGCGCTGGGCTGCAATCTTGGCTCGATTGTGGCGTACGAAATTGGCCGTTATGGCGGCAGACCTCTGGTGGAGCGCTACGGTTCTTACATTTTCATGGGCCACCATGAACTGGAAAGAGCAGAACAGTTTTTCCAGCGCTTTGGCGCAGCGGCGGTTTTCATTGGCCGGCTGCTTCCTGTGATCCGCACTTTTATTGCCTTGCCGGCGGGTATCGGCAAGATGCCGCGCATCCGCTTTCACATCTATACGTTCGTCGGATCGTGGCCGTGGTGCTTTGCGCTGGCCTGGGTCGGTATGAAGCTGGGCGAACGCTGGGAAACCGACCCGCGGCTCAAGGCATGGTTCCATCGGCTCGATGCTGTGATTGTTCTGGTGCTGCTGACAGGAATCACATGGTTTGTGTGGTCGCACTGGAAGGGCCGTGTGCGCGCCGCGGAACATTCTTAAATGCCGGCGCCAAAGCTCACAGCGCTTGCCGGACCGCAATTCAGGGCAAATCCTTATCCGTTTTATGATCGTTTGCGCCGGGAGAATCCCGTCATTCAAGTTGTGCTGCCAGACGGACAAACAGCGTGGCTGATCACTCGATATGACGATGTAATCAATGCTTTAAAGGACAAACGTCTTTCCAAGGACAAACTAAACTCAGGCCAGAAGCAGCCGTGGGTGCCGGCATTTTTCAAGCCGCTGGACCGCAACATGCTGGATGTGGATGATCCTGACCATGCCCGGCTGCGGGGGCTCGTGCACAAGGCATTTACGCCGCGCTTGATCGAGGCACTGCGCGAGACTATCGAAAAGTTAACTGAAGAGCTCATCCTGGCTGCGAAGACCCGTGGGCGCATGGATTTGATTGCCGATCTGGCATTGCCTCTGCCTGTAGCGGTGATTTCGCAAATGCTGGGCGTTCCCGCGAATGATCGCCACAAGTTTCACGGCTGGTCTAATACAGTTGTTGCGTCACAGTCTTCCAAGTTCGGCGCGCTTAAGGCCATTCCGAGTGTAATTTCTTTTATGCGCTACATCAGAAAGTTGATTCGCCTGCGCCGCGACCATCCGCAGGACGACCTGACCAGCGCGCTCATTCAAGCCGAAGAAGCAGGCGACAGGCTGAGCGAGAATGAGATGGTAGCCATGATTTTTCTGCTGCTGATAGCGGGCCATGAAACAACAGTGAACCTGATTGGCAATGGAATGCTGGCGCTGCTCACGCACGCGGACCAGATGGAGCAATTGCGCGGCGATCTCTCACTCATGCCATCCGCTATTGAAGAACTGCTCCGGTTCGATGGGCCGCTGGAAATGGCGACCGAGCGATTCACGTTGGAGCCGGTTGAGCTCAGTGGGGTGACCATCCCTGCCGGAGCCATGGTCTATGTGGTGATTGCCTCGGCGAATCGCGACGAACAGCAGTTTGAGCATGCCGACCAGTTAAATATTACGCGCGCCAACAATCGGCACTTGTCTTTTGGACAGGGGACGCATTATTGCCTGGGCGCTCCACTGGCCAGGCTTGAAGCGAAAATCGCCATGACAGCATTACTAAAACACATGCCGCAGTTGCGTTTGGCCTGCCCTCCCGCGCAGATTCGCTGGAAGCCGGGATTGATCTTGCGGGGCGTGCAAGCGCTGCCGCTTGAGTTTTGACTGGGCAATTTCCGGTAGGTAGTTTACAAAGCGCTCTCAATACGAGAAGATACAAGGTTTCCCACTCAACTCAAGGACGGTTCCTTAAACACATGGCTTCTTCCGCTGAAAAGACAAAATCGACCAAAATTGACCCGGCAAAAGGCAAGCTCGGCATCATGATAGTTGGCATGGGCGCTGTGGCCACCACGTTTATTGCCGGTGTGGAGGCCATTCGCAAGGGAATCGCCAAGCCCATTGGATCGCTCACGCAAATGGGCACCATACGGCTGGGCAAGCGCACGGATAATCGCTCTCCGAAGATCAACAAATTCGTCCCGCTGGCCAATTTGAAAGACCTGGTCTTTACCGCCTGGGACATTTTTGAAGAGGACGCTTACGCCGCTGCCATGAATGCCGGCGTGCTGGAAAAAGATTTGCTCAACCAGATCAAGCCTTTTATGAAGTCGATTAAGCCGCGCAAAGCGGTGTTTGATCGCAATTTCGTGAAGCTGCTGGACGGCAAACACGTAAAAAAAGGCCGGAACAAAAAAGACCTGGCCGAGCAGTTGCGCGCCGATATCCGCGATTTCAAAAAGAAGTCCAAGGCAGACCGGCTGGTGATGATCTGGTGCGCTTCTACTGAAACTTTTATCAAGCAGAGCGCGGTGCATGAATCGCTCGACGCTTTTGAGCGCGGTCTGAAAGACAATGATCCCAAGATTGCTCCGTCAATGATCTACGCCTACGCGGCGCTGATGGAAGGCGTGCCATTCGCCAATGGCGCACCAAATCTTACAGTGGATATTCCGGTGATGATGGAGCTTTCCAAGGCCAATAATGCGCCGATCGCGGGAAAAGATTTCAAGACCGGCCAGACGCTGATGAAGACCATTCTTGCTCCGGGCTTTAAAGCCCGCATGCTGGGACTGAATGGCTGGTTCTCAACCAATATTCTGGGTAATCGCGATGGCGAAGTGCTGGAAGATCCGGGATCATTTAAAACGAAGGAAGAGTCCAAGCTTTCCGTGCTGGACCGCATTCTTCAGCCGGAGCTGTATCCCGATCTTTACGGCAATATTCACCACAAAGTTCGCATCAACTATTACCCGCCGCGCGGCGACAACAAAGAAGGCTGGGACAACATTGATATTTTCGGTTGGCTCGGCTATCCGATGCAGATCAAGGTTGATTTCCTGTGCCGCGACTCGATTCTGGCTGCGCCGATTGTGCTGGATCTGGTGCTCTTCCTCGATCTGGCCAAGCGCAGTGAAGAATTGCGCGGACTGGGCGTGCAGGAATGGCTCAGCTTCTATTTGAAGTCACCGATGACGGTGCCGGGACTTTATCCGGAACACGATCTGTTTATTCAGTCGATGAAGCTCAAAAATACTCTGCGCCACCTGAAAGGTGAGTCACTCATTACTCATCTGGGGCTTGAGTATTACGACTAAGAAGCCCACGCCGTCCAGCGGCTTGGCATCAAAACAAATATGAAATGCTGGCTACTGAGTCTGGCGTTTGCGATTCTGTTTGCGGTTCCATCTGCCTTCGCGGCGGATGGGACTTTCATCGGCAAAGTGGTTGATCCGCCCACCAATGCTCCGGCGGCAACCGGCTGGATTTTCATCCAGGGCAGAAATAATATGCTGCGACGCGTGGACGTTTCCCATGCGGAAATTCTCTTCAGTGAAGATATTCCTGATATTCCCGAAGACCAGCGCCATAAATGCAGCTCCGAGTGCCTTAGTCCGGGGCAGGAAGTTCGGGTTACGGCCCATCAGGACTCCAGTGGCGAGTGGCAGGCTAAACGGGTTGAAATAATCAAAATCGCATCAAAGGTAGCTGAAACGTCTCTGCAGATCGTCACTTTTCCAAAATTTGATGGTATTTGTACTCTTTCCCAGATAACCAAGGGGGATAGATTTTGCATCGCATCCCCAACGGAGAAATCCAATTAAAATATCTGAATGGTCCAGCGGTATAATGAATGTGACCTCCAAGAAGGCCGTTCGCGCAGGAGTGTGCTTATGAAATTCCGTTCTATATTGCTTTCATCCATCCTAGTTGCGGGCCTTGCTTTGTCCGCTTCAGCTTTTGCCCAGGACGATAAACAAAAGCCACAGACTCCCAGCAGCCAGACCCAGCCCGCGGACCAAACGCAGACACCAGCAGCTGACCAGAGCCAGACTCAGGCCCAGCAGCCAGCCGCCAATGACAAGAGCCAGCCCGCAGCTGCGGACCAGACTCCATCGCAAGGGCAGCCAGCGGCCGATCAGGACCAGCCTGCTACAGACCAGAACGCCAGCAGCGATAAAGACAAAAAGAAAGACAAAGATTCCAAAGCCAAGCATGACGGCAGCAAAAAGGACGTTGACGCAATTGGCAATCGCAAAGTTGCCGGCTGGGATTGGTACTCCATTGAGAGCGAAATCCGCATGGGCAAAGCCTACGCCACGCAGATTGAAGCCAGCTTGAAAATGGTGACTGATCCGGTGGTCAATGAATACGTGAACCGCGTGGGACAAAACCTGGTGCGCAACTCAGACGCCAAGGTTCCATTCACCATCAAGGTGGTGGATTCTGACGTGATCAATGCCATGGCGCTTCCCGGCGGCTTTTTCTATGTGAACTCAGGGCTCATTCTGGCGGCTGACAATGAAGCCGAACTGGCTGGTGTAATGGCGCATGAAATTGCCCACGTAGCCGCCCGCCACACCACGCGCCAGCTTACCCGCGCGCAGTTCCTGAACTATGCCAGCTTGCCCCTGATTTTTGTTGGCGGCGGCATTGGCCTTGCTGCACGGGAAGCAGTAGGCATAGGCGTTCCGATGACTTTCCTCAAATTCTCCCGCACGTTTGAAGCTGAGGCCGATTATCTGGGCATTCAGTACATGTATAAAGCGGGCTATGATCCGAATGAGTTTGTGAACTTCTTTGAAAAGATCCAGGCGCAGGAAAAAAAGAAGCCCGGATCCATGGCCAAGGTTTTCGCTGACCATCCGCAAACACCAGACCGCATTACCAAGTCACAGGAAGAAATTGCGACGATCCTGCCGGCGAAAGACCAGTACATTGAGACGACTTCAGAATTCAATGACATGAAAGCGCGGCTGGCGGCAATTGAGAATCGGCATAAGGTTGACGAGAATGCCAATCCTAACAAACCCAGCTTGCGGCGCGGCCAGGCGTCTTCTACTTCCAAAGATGGAGATAACAAAGACGGCGATGATCGCCCCACTCTGAAACGGCGCGACTAATTCTAACTACAGCAAAAGCGAACAGGCGGCCCGCAAAGGCCGCCTGTAATATTTTGGGTGATGCTCAGGTCTTTCAAGCTGAGGTGAACCGGTTCAGGCCAGAGTGATCGGGCTGCCCGGAAATTTACTCCCCATAATGCAGAGGTGAAGTTTTTCGATAAAGTCCAGCAACTCTGGCCGCACACTGGCGGCCACAAAGGAGCGGCAATTCTTGCAGGTGGATTCCATCAGCCTGTCATGTTCACGACTCAGGCTGCGTCGGAATATTCCATAATCAGGGGACGGTTTCTGTCCGCCGGGGGGAATTTTCATGGTATTTCTCCGGAAGCTGACGGCATCATGACACAAAATGTGCCTTGAGGAAACGATTAATTCACGCAAAATTAATTTATTAGAGGTGAGAACTTAGAGACCGGGAAGGTGAGACTCTGGCCTGCGGGTGAGTGCCCTAGAAAAGCAATTGAAAAGCAAAAGTTAAAACGATTAGAGCAGGCAGAAGCTAAGAACTTCCGCCTGCAAAATTTTGATTAGTAAGCCTGGCTTATTTGCCAGCAAAAGATTCTGCGGC
>DASZMF010000835.1:0-2924 GCA_035552035.1 Candidatus Angelobacter sp. | reverse complement strand
ATGATCGGCAACAACTCCTGCGGCGTGCACTCCGTCATGGCCGGACGCACCGTCGATAACGTTTTAGAACTCGACATCCTCACCTATGACGGCGAGCGTATGCGCGTCGGCCCCACGTCAGACGCAGAATTCCAGCAGATCATCGCAGCGGGCGGACGTCGCGGAGAAATCTATTCTCGCCTGCGCACCCTGCGCGACCAATACGCCGATCTCATCCACAAGCGCTACCCGAATATTCCGCGCCGCGTATCCGGTTATAGCCTGGATGAGCTTCTGCCCGAACGCGGCTTCAACGTGGCCAAATCACTGGTCGGCGCTGAAGGAACTTGCGTCATGATTCTTGGCGCAAAAGTTCGTCTCGTTGACTGGCCCAAGAAACGCACCACCGTTGTGATGGGCTACAAAGACGTTTACGCCGCTGCCGATCACGTTCCTGAAGTCATGAAATCAGAAATGCTCGGCCTTGAAGGCATGGACGATGTGCTCATTTCCAACATGAAGAAGAAAGGCCTTCATCCCAAGAGCATTGCCATGTTGCCGGAAGGCCGAGGCTGGTTGCTGTGCGAGTTCGGCGGCGAGACAAAAGAAGAATCCAACGCGAAAGCGCGCGCGCTGATTGATCGTCTCAGTAAGCTGCCTGATCCGCCCAACATGAAGCTGTTCATTGACGAACAGGAAACGCTCATGGTGTGGAAGGCCCGCGAGTCAGGGCTGGGTGCGACCTCGCAAGTGCCCGGTGAGCCGGAAGCGTGGGAAGGCTGGGAAGATGCAGCCGTAGCGCCGGAAAAGCTGGGCGAGTATTTGCGCCTGCTGCATCAGATGCTGGCGAAATACGGCTACCACTGCGCGCTCTACGGACACTTCGGCGACGCCTGCGTCCACATGCGCATTGATTTCAATCTGGTGACCGAAGCCGGCATCAAAAATTTCCGCGCATTTATGGAAGAAGCCGCGGACATGGTGGTGCGACTCGGCGGCTCGCTCTCCGGCGAACACGGTGACGGCCAGGCGCGCGGCGAGCTGCTTGTAAAAATGTTTGGCCCCGAATTGATGGAAGCCTTCCGCGAATACAAGCGCATATGGGACCCTGCATGGAAGATGAATCCCGGCAAAAAGATTGACGCCAATCCGCTCGACGACAATCTGCGCCTTGGCGCAACCTATCGCCCTGCGCCGGTCAAAACCTATTTCTCTTTTGCCGACGACCACGGGCATTATCCTGAGAGCACGCTGCGTTGCGTGGGCGTGAGCAAATGCCGCAAAGAAGATGGCGGCACCATGTGTCCCAGTTACATGGCCACCCGGGAAGAAAAGCATTCCACTCGAGGTCGCGCGCGCCTGCTCTTTGAAATGCTGCGCGGAGATCCACTCGAAGGCGGCTGGAAAAATGAATATGTAAAAGAGGCGCTCGATCTCTGCCTGGCCTGCAAGGCCTGCAAGAGCGAGTGCCCCATTCAGGTGGACATGGCCACGCACAAAGCAGAATTTCTGGCCCACTACTATGAAGATAAGCAGCGCCCGCGCGCAGCATATGCCATGGGCCTGATTTCTCGCTGGGCCAAACTGGCTCGTGTAGCGCCGTGGCTGCTGAACCTGTTGGGACGCACGCCCGGTATTTCCAACCTCATGAAGCTCGCCGGCGGCATCTCACAAAAACGCCGCATGCCTGCATTCACGCGGCTGCTGTTCACAGACTGGTTCCGTCGCCGTTCGCTGCGCAACATCAGTTATCCCAAAGTTATTTTGTGGCCAGATACGTTCAGCAACAACTTCAATCCTGAAATCGCCAAGGCCGCCGTGGAAGTGCTGGAGCACGCTGGCTATCAGGTGAAAATTCCTGATTCGTCCGTCTGCTGCGGCCGCCCGCTCTATGACTTCGGCATGCTCGACGAAGCCCGTGCCACGCTGCTGCACACGATCGCTGCCTTGCGCACCGACATCGCCGCCGGAACGCCCATCATCGGCCTGGAGCCAAGCTGCGTCTCCGTCTTCCGTGACGAGATGACCAACCTGCTCGGCAAAAATAATCAAGATGCGCAAAAGCTGAAGGCACAGACCTGGCTCTTTAGCGAATTCCTGATCAACAAAGCTGACTACCATCCGCCACAACTCAAGCGCAAAGCGCTGGTGCATGGCCACTGCCATCACAAGTCGGTTCTGAAATTCGATTCTGAATCCGAGCTGCTCAAGCGCATCGGTCTTGATTATCAGGTGCTCGATTCCGGCTGCTGCGGCATGGCCGGATCGTTTGGCTTCGAGGCAGACAAGTACGACGTATCAGTAAAGATCGGCGAACGCACTCTGCTGCCAGCAGTGCGCGCCGCCGCCGACGACACGCTCATCATCACTGATGGCTTCAGCTGTTATCAGCAAATTGAAGGCATGACCGGACGCAAAGCGCTGCACATTTCAGAAGTCTTGCAGATGGCGATTCATGACAGTGTTCCGGCAGCGAAAGAAGAAACTTCGCCGCAGATTTACGAAAAGAAGATTTACGCAGAGACGCGCAGATGAGCCAGAATGCTTCACCAATCCACTATCTTCAATCCATCCATTCCGCTTCCCTCCACCACCCGCCATCCCGAAGCGGAGCGAGGGAACTGCTCCGCTGGTCTTAAGGGCTAGTTATGAATGAAGCATAAAGCGCATCGTTATTTGGCGGTTCATCCGGAGGCGGGTCGTGGAGGGAAACGGAATGAATTGGGGATTGTGGCGTGGCAGATTTGGGCGTGCCGCCTTTACCCCGCCAGCTGCAACTCAGCCGGCTCATATTTCGGAACGCTGATCTTTAACTTCTCACCCAGCGCCAGAAAGCGTTCCTGCCAGTCCCGCGAATCGGAATCCTGCCGGCTGGTTATCTCAGAAAAATTATTGCGGAAGATTGCATAGTAAAGGTTCTGCGCGCGCCACCAATCCACGGGAAA
>DASZMF010000834.1:0-5459 GCA_035552035.1 Candidatus Angelobacter sp. | reverse complement strand
TACTAATTTACCAATTCCGCTCCAATTCCGCCCACCTGAATGAGCGATCTTCTACAGCGCAATTGTGTTTACCAACTCCAGCGCAGTCTTGCGCACCGGCTTCATCAGCGGCAAGCTTGAAAGCTTGAGCAAAGTCACCAGCAGGCCCAAACTTTTCTCCATCAACGCATGGGTGCGCTGCTGCTTCTCTGAGCGATCATAGAGCCAGAACAGGATCATGCCCATCTGATAAAGCCAGAGCAGGTAAGGCAGCTTCGGTTTCAGGTCGGCGGGAATTTTCACCTCGCCGCCTTCCACCGCAAACTGCAGATGTTCAAAGGCGCGCTCGCGGATGGGACGTGTCTCTTCGCTGAAAGGCGAGAGCGGGTCCTGGCTGTCTGGCGCGTGGCGGAAAAGTGCGTCACAGAATTTGCGGTTGGGCGCCAGCAGTGCAAAGCGTTTTTCCAAAACGCAGCGGAGCCGGTCTTTCAACTTTTTCTCGGCGGCAATGGACGCCATAATCTCTTCGTGGCTGCCTTCCTGCATCTCCTGATAAAAGTTCAGCACAATCGCTTCCTTCGACGAAAAATAATAATAAGCGCCGCCCAGCGCCACGCCGGCCTTGGCTGCAACGTCACGCATGGTGGTTTGCTCAAAGCCTTTTTCGCGGAACAGTTCCATGGCGGCTTCATAGATTTTGCGGCGCGTATCTTCCGCGCGCGGTGTAGGACGGTTTTTCATGCCTGACGTATTCATCGCAGACCATCCAATGTTTCTGAAACTTTATTCTTGAACATGTTCATCAATTTATCATTCATTGCAGGGCCGGTGACTGCAAAAAAAGCGCCTGATCTTTTCTTTACACGGGTTTTACCTCCTCTTTACGCACGATCCCGCCGCATGTGTTCCCATCTATAAAGGACCAATTCATACAGTCTGCTCGGAGAGCCTCGTCTTCGGAGCGAAATGGAAACAGACTGAAGGGAAACGAATGCCAGGGAAAACCGTCTTTTTTGCCGCCATATGCCTATTGCTCAGTGGCAGTTTCGTAAACGCTCAGCAGCCCGCCGCTACTCCGGCCACAAAACCTACAGGCGCGCCGGACACCAAGACTGCAGCCGCCGCTACGGACACGCCGCAGTCGTCTGGCTCACCAGCGGGTTCAGCCGCAACTGGTTCTCCCACCACAATGAGCGTGACGGTAAAAGTAGTCAACGTGCCAGCAACCGTGCGAGACAAGCATGGAAAAATTATCAGCAACCTCGGCAAAGACGATTTTGTGCTGGAAGAAGATGGCCGTCCGCAGACCATCCGCTATTTTGCGCACGACACCGATCTTCCGCTTACGCTCGGCTTGCTCGTGGACACAAGTATGAGCCAGCGTCGCGTGTTGGAAGACGAGCGCCATGCCAGCTACGTTTTTCTTGACCAGATGCTGCACCAACCGAAAGACGTTGCGTTTGTAATCCACTTCGATCACGAAGTGGAACTGCTGCAGGACCTCACATCGAACCGGCAAAAACTTGAGTCAGCGCTGCAGGCGTTGCAGGTTTCGCAAAATAACTCTTCCAATCAAAACGGCAACCAGGGCGGAAACAACGGCGGCAATCAAGGCGGATCTAACGGCGGAGGAAATTCGGGCAGTTATCCGGGAAGTGGCTACCCGGGCGGACGTGGCGGCGGTCGGCGCAATGGGGGCGGTGGCGGTAGTTTTCGCAGTGGCGGCACTCTGCTATATGACGCATCCTATCTCGCTTCTGACGAGCTGATGAAAAAGCAGCAAGGCCGCAAGGCGCTGATCATCCTTTCTGACGGCGATGACCGCGGTAGCAAATATGGTTTGGAAACCGCAATTGAGACCGCGCAACGGGCTGACACTGTGGTTTATTCGATCCTATTCAAAGATGATGAAGAAAATAATCGCGGATTTAACGGCGGGTTTGGTGGAGGCGGCATGGGCCGTCGCGGTGGCGGCCAGAGATTTCCGCAGGAGTCGCGTCCTGACGGCAAGAAAATCCTGGAGCGCATCTCCAAGGAAACCGGCGGACGCCTCTTTGTAGTCTCCAAGAAAGAACCTATCGATAAAATTTATGAGTCCATTGCGGAAGAGCTGCGCAACCAATACAACCTGGGCTACACGCCAGACCAGCCCAGTTCTGAAGGCAGCTTCCACAAAATTGTTTTAAAGACCAAACAGAAAGATCAGGCCGTGCAGGCCCGCGAAGGATATTACGCGGTACACGAGTCCGCTGAAGCTAAAACGCAATAGCAAGCGTCAGTGCAAAGGGGCGCGGGTCACGCCCTCAGGTATTTTCCAACCAGAGAGCAAATGATGCCGAGAACCACAATCGCAATGGGGCCGTAATTGTTCTGCTGCAAAGCATTCATCGGGTTCGCGGTTGCGGTGAACAAATAAACGCCCCAACTGATTCCTCCAACAATCGCAATACCACCCATGATGCGCAGCAGAGGGCTGCCCGGCTCTTTTTGCGGCGGACGAACCTGGCGGAACGTGCCGCGGTCTTCGTATCCCTCGCGAGCGCCAGTGCCCCATTCGTCTTTGTAACGTTTCTCCGCCATAAGCCAAATTTGAACCAAATCGAGCAAAAATACAACTGGCAAAATTTCTTAGAGGGATACTTTTTCTGGTTCCTACCTTAGAAGAAGAAATATCAACGAAGACATGAAACATTTTGCATAGCCGCCGGACTGCCGCTCATCCAATTACAATATCTTTTCTCACTTATGGCCCATCTATTTGAACCTCTCAAACTGCGCGGTGTGGAATTGGCGCATCGCATAGTGGTTTCGCCCATGTGTCAGTATTCCGCTGTCGATGGCCTGGCCACGGACTGGCATTTCGTGCATTTAGGGAGCCGTGCCGTGGGACGCGCCGCCGCCATCATTACTGAAGCTACGGCCGTCACCGCCGATGGACGCATCAGCCCGCACGATCTCGGCATATGGACAGACGCGCACGTTGAGCCGCTGCGCCGCGCCTTTGCTTTTGTTACCGAGCAGGGCAGCGTTCCCGGTGTGCAACTGGCCCATGCCGGACGCAAGGCCAGCACCAGCGAGCCATGGAATGGTGGCAAGCCAATTACTCCTGCTCAGGGTGGATGGATACCCATCGCCGGCGCCAGCCCAATCGCCTTTGGCGAAGGCTACCAGGTCCCGCATGAACTCAAAGTGGCTGAAATCGCAGCAATCGTTGCAGCGTTTGCGGCTTGTGCCAAACGTGTGCAGGCAGCTGGCGGAAAAATCATTGAACTGCACGGAGCCCACGGATATCTGCTGCATTCTTTTCTCTCGCCCTTGAGCAATCAACGCACAGACCAATACGGCGGATCGTTTGCCAACCGCATTCGCATGTTGTGTGAAGTTGTTGCCGCGGTGAGAAAAGTCTGGCCAGACGAGTATCCGCTCTGGGTACGCATCTCCGCCAGTGACTGGGCAGAAGGCGGCTGGACGGTTGAAGAATCAGTGGAGCTTGCGCGGATACTCAAAACCATGGGCGT
The DNA here is from genome assembly GCA_035552035.1 of Candidatus Angelobacter sp. Taxonomy (GTDB): domain Bacteria; phylum Acidobacteriota; class Terriglobia; order Terriglobales; family Acidobacteriaceae; genus Angelobacter. Next base: position 1,962 of record DASZMF010000834.1, on the reverse strand, counting down.
GGACCTGATCGATTGTTCTTCCGGAGGCAATGTGCAGAAGGCGCGCATTCCTGTTGGTCCGGGATATCAAGTGGCGTTTGCCGAGAAGGTGCGCCGCGAAGCTGGCGTGCTGACTGGCGCTGTTGGAATGATTACTGATCCGGCACAGGCAGACCAGATTATCCGCAGCGGGCAGGCTGATCTAGTGGTGATTGCACGGCAATTCTTGCGCGACCCTTATTGGCCGCTGCTGGCTGCTCAGGCACTGGGGCAGGAAATAAAATGGCCCCTCCAATATGAAAGGGCCAAACTCAAGTAGCAGATTTTAAGCGAGCGCGGCTTTCGCTGCACGCTTGCGGCTTCCAGCGGCGAACTTATTTTCTTGGCACAGCCTGGGCCGCTTGCGCTGCGTGTTGTTGCGCTTCGTCCGTACGGTTCATGGCCCGCTTTTCCACGGGTGAAGACAAAACAATGGAAGTGGACGTGGTGCCAAAAGGCGTAAGCCGGTCAATCAACGCTTCCAGATGCTCCACGGAGCGCACATGCACCTTCATAATGAAGGAGTCAGCGCCGGTGCCGCGATGGCACTCCACAACCTCAGGTGAATTCTTCACCACTGCCGTAATCCGGGTAAAAACATCTCCCACCACTGACATGCGTATAAACGCGGTAATGGGCATGCCCACTTTCATGGGATCAACATCGGCGTGGTAGCCAACAATAATGCCGGCTTCTTCCATACGCTTTACGCGCTCCACCACGGCTGGCGTAGTCAGGCCTACGCGACGGCCCAGTTCAGCGTAAGAAAGACGGCCATTGATCTGTAACTCTTGCAGAAGCTTCCAGCCAATCTGGTCGAGCAGTTTATCGGTTCTTAAATTTGTTTCCATATTTGCCTGACATTATAAGACAGATTTTCCCTTTACCTAAGTCCGTGCCTGAACATGTTCCAAAAATCAAACTTTTAGCCGAAAGATTAGTAAATACTAATCTTTTCTTGAGACCATATATTTATCACCAAAACGGGCTTTTGGCTACAGAAAATAATGTTACCTGTTTTCGCCCCTAGGGTGATGAAATGATCGTTTCCCGGTGTGATCGAACTTTTTCAAAAAAGGGTGCCGGCTATGTCGACTCAGTCCACCCGTTCACGACATCTTGGGCGACAAAAAGCTGCATTGAAAGCTTGCTTCCGAAAATCCCTGTAATCCCAACTGGGCGCCAGTTAGCTCACATTTCTAAACCTTACTTAGCTAAAAGGTCTGCTAAAGTAGCTGAGCTACCCCCGGCAAATCTTCAATCTATGGTTAGTAGATCGGCTGTTTAAGGCATTCCACTGAATGGTTTACGGCGCGGCTGAGGTTACACTGGTACCAGTACGCAATAGTTTTTCTTGCTTTGGGCCTACTAACCATTATAAAAATAAAAAAACTAACTAATTCAGGAATACTTACCGTAACCCCCCGGTGTGAGCTAGCTATTTTTCATGGATCCAATCGTTATAACTAATCAAGAAGTTGCGCAGGCCAAGATTCCCCTGCAGGATGCGCAGGAAATACGTCCCAAGGTTCCTGATCCCATCCCCATGTGGGCGCGGCTGTTGTTTGCGCCGCTGGTGCTGGTATTGCCGGTGCTGTCACTGGCAGCATTGATTTTGCGGATAGCCATCCGTGGGCAGGCGCCACGGGTGCGGCAAACCTGGTCAGCCTACCTGCTGACGTTGCTGATTATCAGCGGCATTTTTTCCACCGTCTTAGCGGTCTTTACTCTTTCGCTGGATTCAGTCCAGGCTCCAGACGCGATTAGTTCCTCGCTTTCTGACCTGGACGAGCGTGGCAATTTTCCCACTCTACCTTCCGGCAAAGTAATGTCCAGTGTGGAGTTGAGTTCTACCTTGAAGCCGCTGGTGCTACTGGCATCGCCTGCAGCCAAGCGCTGGTTTCAGCCGACCGCTGGCGTTTCCGGACTGCTTGGGGCTGCACT
>DASZMF010000833.1:0-14835 GCA_035552035.1 Candidatus Angelobacter sp. | reverse complement strand
AAGCGGAATCGCCTGGCTCAATGATTTTCTGGCACATGCTGCAGATGCCGCGTACCTGAAAGTCGGCGTAGTTGTGCAGCGCGGTAACGCAGGTATGGCTTTTGCCGTCCGCTGTGCCGCGTTCGTGCGGACACATGTCCTGCAGCTCTTTCTGCGCGGCAATGGTTTCAAACTGTTCTTTGATGAGCTTCGCGCGATCTTCTTTCTTGCGCGCTAATACAATCTTTTCCTCATCGCTCGGTTCGCGCAGTCCGCGGACAATCTTTTCCACCATCGCGCCGATCATCTCAGCCTGCTTCAGTGGATCGGGCGTCAATGCAAGGAGTTTGTCTCCAAATGCGTTGGCTACCGCGACGGCAATTTCCTGCGCGGTGGCCGGACGGTTCGCATCGCCCAGATAGGGCTGTGGCGCTTCTTTAACCGGATCCGCCGGCTTGGCAGCTGCTGGACGCGCTGGCGGCAAAGTTTCCGCCGAATTGCCGGCAATCTGCGCATCACTTGCATCCGATGTCGGAGCTGAAGTCTGCTGCAGGACCGTGAGCCGGTCATCCATGATCAAGTCTTCTATTGGTTCCTGGGTGCGCGCCGGCGTTTGCGGTTTGGGTGTGTTTTTGTTGCTCATAAAAAGTGTGAACTCCTGATTGCTTGAGAAATAGGAATGACCTGGCGTCAGCCTGACGCTAGGTTCTGAAAGGCTTGGTTTCTGCGTACCAACGGTTGGCGTTCAGGTCGCTGATGGGATCGTCAAATTCGTTTTCCACATCGCGCCATTGCAGCGCGTGTAAAGAGAGCAGCCGGACAAGAATCGTGCGCCATCCCCGGATCTCTTGTTCCGGAATGTCTTTCTCGTCCACCATCAGGGCTGAAAATTCCGGCATATCGCCCTTGTCCATGTACGAGAGGTAGGTCTTTTTGCCGGAAATCGCATCCACGTGGTACAGGCTCAGGCAGTCCGGATAGTTGATGCTCTGCTCCACAAAAATTGCGGGGTTCAGGCTTTTTACCCGCCGGATCAAATCGCTGTGAGACATGCGCTGTCCCACGCGTCGTGCGAAATCTGTCATCTCCGCCTGGTCGGGCCAGCGATAGCGCTGCAGGTCTTTCTTGGTCTTTTCCTGAAGCCGCGCCAGCGACTCTTCATTGCGGAGGTTTTCACCGTTCGGGCCATCGCCCAGCAGTCTGCGGTCGGAGAGAATCAACATTTACTTTTTCACCTTGGTGCAGGAGTACTTCAGCTCCCAGTTTTTGCAGAACACTTTTCCGTCATGGATGATCGCGTCAGATTTGCAGGCCATTTCCTGCATGCATTCCGGTGGAATCACCAGGTACGCCGCCGGCGTTGAAGGCGAAGGCTTGGGAACTTTGCCCGCGCAACTCGCCAGCCCCAGGACAAACAAGATCATCAGCGCCGATAAAAGCGCCATGCATCTAGTCATCGCTTCCCGGGAGGTACCGGTGTGGATCCACCGCAGGATGGATTCTTGTCTTGGGCTTGTTCTGGTCCTGCTCCCAGACTTTTTGGGAAAGGAATTCAACGCTCTTGAGGAGGCATTCCAGGACTCGTTCGACGCGGGAATCGATAAAGTGGTGCTCATCGAGAATCTCCTTCGCTTTGCGCGTGTGGCTTGAAATTTCGGGATACATGGGCTTTAGTTTTGCTTCTACTGGATCAAAGAGGCGTACAGAACCTCGCCCTCTTTTGGGGCCGGTACGGGCTTGTTGGAACCGAGTTGGATTGATCCACCGTCTGCGAGAAGGAAAATCCTGGTGTACTGACACAGAGCAATACCAGGCCCGGCTTCAATCTCTTCCTTGGTGCGCTCTGGGAAAGTGGCAGACTCAAGGACGACCTGAGCGCCGATGAGTTTGTCCGCTGGAAATCGCTTCACAGAAATGACTTTGGTGTCTGCTGGAAGATCGAAGTAGAGAGGCAGGTGTTCAAGCATGTGGTCGCCGACCTCATGTGAGAATGTGACGTACTCATAGCGATGCTTAATGGACATTGTGTTTCTTCTTTTCGAAAAAAGGTGGAGCTCCCTACAGGAATTGAACCTGCGACCTCTCGGTTAAATATCCGAGTGCTCTTTCGCTGAGCTAAGGGAGCCTGACTCCCCGCTGGTCATCTAAGACCACTTCTGCACTAGAAGCAGCAGGCGGGGAATAATGCCGCAGCCGGTAGTGGGCTAGCGGTAAACTTTGTTCTTTCGTGAGCGGAAGCGTTGCGATTGCGGTCACGCCCCACTCAAGCATGTCGGGGTCTTTGTATTCAGCAAACAACCTCGCTGGTAGCATGCCGGCGCATAACTTGCGGTAGGTTTTCTGAAAGGCCTTCTCGCTTTTACCACCGTCAAGCACGATGATTCTTGGTTCTCCAGCGAAATTGCCCTTTGGTATCCCCGCAAACCTCGACATATTGAAAACGGCATGCGCGGCCTGGACCAACTGGTCCTCTTCAGGCAGATCGCCGCGCACAAAAACATAAATCGTTGAATCTTCCATAATTTGGTTGAGCTAATGGCCAAAGGCTAAGAGCCAAAAGCCGAATTTCTACGTAAATGTCGTGCTGGAATCGTTGACAATCTCGCCCAGCAGCGGCCGGAGTTGTGGTTTGTCGTCCAGTCCAATGAACACGCCCACAATGCCGCCGGGCTCCACGATGTCCACCAGTCCAGGGCCTTTGCCTTCGCAGTCCTGCTCAAATGCCACGTGCGCGGCCGTGATGCCACTGGAATGCGTGACTAAAACGCCCGGCTGTTCGTGGCTGGCCTGTGCGAGATAACGAAACAGGATCTCTGAGAAGCGCCGCTGAAATTCCGTCAGGCTCTCGCCTTCAGGAATCATGGCATCAGGATTTTTTACGTACCATTCCAGCTGAGATTTGTATTGTTCGCGCGACTTGCCGGCGAACTGCCCAATGTTCCAGGGCAACAGTCCCGGATTGCGATCAAAACTGAGCTGCAGCGCCGGCGCAATTGCCGAAGCTGTTTGTACCGCGCGCGTAAGCGTGCTCGATGCCACAAATCCCACCGGACGGAAGCTGAGAAAATAGGCGGCTTCATCCGCCGCTTGGAACCCTTCGTCATCCAGTGGATAATCACGATGCCCGCGGAACTTGCCCGTCTCGTTCGCCTCGGTCGAACCGTGGCGCACGAGATAGAGCAGCGGATTTTGAAATGGATCGTAAGGAATCATGGTTTTAATAAGTGAAAATCTGTATCCCGTAAAAGCCGGCATTTCCCGCCTTCATTTGCCTCAAGCAAAGCTTTCTTGCTTCTACATCCTCTATTCCCATTTCATTGAGAATTGCTTCTGCTGTTCGAGAGGAAATCTTTAAGCGCGGGATATCGCAGTGATATGTGCGAACCCACCATTCAACGAGAGAACGTAGCTGGGAAATGGCTGTCATAGTTACCGCATTTAGCCTTTAGCCCAAACTGCCAAGTTCTGCGCAGCTGAGCTAAAGGCCAATTGCTAATTGCTGTTTTAGGCCTGCTGGATCTCGAAGTTCTGGACCTGCAGGATGTTGGCCGCGTTGGTGGCAGAGAAAGTTGTGCTGAGAATGAAATTCAGCTCGCCGTCACTGGCCGTTGCGGTGGTGATCTGGGTGAGGGCTGCTTCCGCAACCAGTGCGCCGTTGACGTAAAACTTGATTCCGCCGGCAAGCTTTTTGCTGGTGGAGTCCCACTCCATGGTTGCTTCCAGATAGAAGTTCGCTGAAGCGGTGTTTACGGCAAAAGTGCCGGAGCTACCCATCGAGTTATCGTTAGACAGCGTGGCCTGGCTGCCTGCGGCCAGAACTGAAGCCGGTACCTGATACAGCTTGACTGTAACGTTGCAGGTCGTGCCCGTGGTGATGGTTCCAGAGGCGATGATCTTCCACGGCTTGGCCAGGTTCCACAAACCAGCTGCGGTGATCGAGCCCTGGACTGGTCCAGAGGTTCCGGGCAAGCTCAGAGGAATCACGCCTCCGCCCAGGGCGATGCCCAGTGCGGCTGAAAGCGGATTGGAGAGCAAAGAGACTGGCGTCTCTGTGGTTCCCTGCGCGTTGGTGTTGGGCGCAATGCCGTTCTGGTTGGGGCTAGCCGATTGATAAGCGATTGTGTTGATGTTCGGCATGTGAATGCTTTCCTTCGAAAATAAATTTGCTGTTTTTTGAAACAGGCCGTTGGGCCTGTCGAAGGGGAATGAAATGGTGCGGGGCGCTGTACGCGCCCCACCTCACACGATGCTGACTTCTGAGCGGATCCGGCGGAAAGGCAGGAAGCCGTTGGTGTTCGGGCGAACTGCTACGCCGAACAGGAAGTTGTAAGCCACTGAAGCCGCCACCTGCAGCGCCGGGTTATCCGGAGTCGCTTCAGTGAAGTAGCTGGTGGTTACGGTGAAGTTCTTGTCCTTGGGCAACTGTCCCAGCTTGCCGTTGGCCAGCGTGGAAGCGAAAAACGCCTCATCGCCAAAGATGTGAGTGCCGAACCCGGTCTTGCCTGCGGACGGGAAGTTCGCATAGGTGGGTGCGGTGGTGGTGCGGATCAACCGGATGCCGGCCCAATCCACAACCGTGTAGCCGCCCTTGCTTCCACTCTGCAGAAGGGCCGCGCCGTTGTCGTTGCGCTTGATCACGTCCACGACTGATCCAGCGGTGTTGTCCTGGAAAAGGTCGTAAAACGCCAGCGGAGATCCAATGCCCACGTACATGCCACCGGAGCGGCGCATGGCGTTGATTCCGTCAAGCGAGAACTCACAGCGACGGATCACTGAAGAGTTCATGAATTCGTTGTCGATCAGGTCAATGCCGACGCGCGAGTCAAGTGCAACTGCGGTGTCAACGTTGGAGATGATTACCTGGTTAACGGTCAGTGCGCCACGGAAAGCCAGTTCTTTCGCGCCATTCTGCACTGAGGGATCAATGTATGTGGCCACGGCGACATCGCTGTAGCTGATGTAGTCCACAAACTGATCCAGAAAAATCTGGTTGATGACTGAGTTGAGCGTAAGGCTCGGACCGCTGAGTCCTTCTGACGCTTTGGCGTTCGAGGGCCCATAAGGCACATAGCCGAAGAGCTGGAGCGTGCGTCCTGATCGCTGTTGCAGCGGACGCAAATTGCAAATCATGTAATACGGGGTGTTGGCCTTGAAGTTCTCGACCGCGACTGAGTCGTACCACACCTGCTGCTGGTGCTTAATTGTGGATGATTGGGTTGTTACACCTGCTGGAAATCCCGGCATGGTTGTTACCTCACTTCGTTTTTTCTGTCAGGGGAGTGAGGGAGAAATAACGGTGGCCCGCCTGAAGCGGACTAGGGGAGAAAATTGCTAGATCGAGCGCCCGTTCAGGGCAATTGCGGCCTTGGCTGTCATGACTGCTTCGCGCAACTTGCGAATAGCGTCCGTGCGGTCCGCGCCGGCAGGGCATAACTTCCAGATCACGAGCGCGAGGTGTTTTGCGGCATCGCCAACACCTTCATACTTCAAGTGTTTTGTTTGCTTCGTCCTGAACAGGGTGATAAGAGAAAATATCGCTGATGATTTCCTCAGGAGTTTTTTCGCGGCCTGCGCAGCCTACGGCGTTGGTGCTGCCGCTGCCTACTTCCATGAAAGGGTGTAAAGACTCAATTTCCTTGTCAATCTGGCTCCGCGTTTCGAGCAACTCCATCAATCTGGGGTGGGGCATAGTGTTTCTCCTTGAAAGTTTTTGTCTCGAGCAAAGCGAGAGATTCCCCCATGGGCGCAGATGGCCGTCGGCGGGTAGGAATGTGTCTCTCGCTTAGCCCGGAACAAAATCCGGTTAGAAAGGAATTTAGGAGGCCGCTCATCCCTCCCCCAGGACTTGCGGCCTCTTTACTCACGCGCGGTTACGCGTGAATCTTGTTGTCGAGGCTCTCTCGATTTCAACGGGACTTACTAATGGCCCGTCCTTTAATGAACCTGATTGAAAAGTGTGGCTGGCCATGTCACAGCCCTTTGGGCTCACTCATTAATCGTTGTGCTTATTGTGTCCTACTCAACCGACGACCTTTCACAAGGCCCGTTGCGGCAGCTCGCCTATTCGCACAGTCCCGGTCTCCGGACTTGGTTCATTAACCTGCTGCGCCGGCTTTCCAGTCTTCTTCCAACTGGGCATACAGAGCGTCAGAACCTTTTTCCTCTGCGATCTTCGCCAGCTCGGCTTGTGACTTAGGCTTCTTTACGGCCGTGGTGCGACTGGCCGGAGCGCCCTGCTTACCAAACGATAAGGAAGACGCGGCTTTCTTTTTGATCTGAGCCGGCGGCGTGACATCTTCTTCTTCCTTCTCAGGCGCTGCTGCGGCGGCGGCGGCTGCAGGAGCTTTATTGACCACTAGGCCCTGCTCTGTGAGCTCTTTGTAGGCAGTCTCCAGATTTTCCACCGTGCCTTCCATCTTGAAAGTGTTCAGGTAGCGATTGAATGCCACCAGATTCGCCTGCGTGGGCACGTATTCAGGATGCTTTTTCTTGAACGCGTCCACCGCCGACATTTCGCGCCGGGCGGCTTCCGCGCCGCGCGCTACTTTTCCGCCACTTTCTGCAGAATCAACAATCTCGTCCAGCGACATGCCGTACGTTTTCTGGAAATATTCCTCGATCGCTTTGGTCGGCTTGACTTTGAACTCTTCATTGAGCGCAAACTCTTCATCCGTGCTCAGCGTCTTTTTCGTGCGCTTTGCCGGTGCGGGTTCTGCGGCAGCCGCGGCTTCCGTTTTGTCTTCTGTCTTGTGGCCTTTGCGCAGCGCCTCAAAGATTTTTTCTTTCAGCTCTTCCGGCGAGTCCGCTTCAAAGTCCAGGGTCTTCCCGTTGCCCAGGTCAATCGACTCTGTATAGACGAGATCATCCTCGTCCTCTTCTTTATCGGCTTCTGCGGCTGCGGCAGCAGCGGCGGCTTCAGCTTCCTGTGCGGCAGCGGCGATCTCTTCCGGTGTCTGGACTACAGTTTCTTCAGCGTTGTTAGACATCTTTTCTCCGTTACTCTTCTGGTGTTTCTAGTTCTTGAAATTGGGCGTCACACAGCGGGACCACGCTTGTTCCAGCCGTGTCCGCATCCGGGTCGGCCTCCACGGCAGGTTTGGGCTTTTGCAAAGCCAGCGCGGCTTCATCGCCATCTTTAATCAGGTCCTGCATGGTTGCAATGAGCTTCTCGTGATGGGCTTTTACCGTCTTCCAGATAAATGTCAGGACGGCCATTGCGTGATCATCGGTGCCTTTGTAAGCATCTATGTTGTGCAACGCTTCCTGCACAATGGCCTGCGAGATCCGCACCACGTCGCCCCAGCCCTCTGAGGCCACGGTAGCGCGCAGCCTGAGCGACCGATTGATTGTGGTAACTGTTTCCTGCGGTATCTGCAGTTGGCTCACTTACCCTCCCAGGGCGTTATTCTCGATTGCGTGTAAAAGCATCTTCACCAGCGCGCGGCCGCCAACTTTCGACTCTTCCAAAGCGATATCGTTCTGGCCTTCCTGCGCGATCTTGGATTGCTGCAAAGCCTGTTTCTGGGCCGAGGGGTTCATCTGCTCCATGCGCTTGATGTCTTCCGGCGTCATCGGCACAATGAATTGCGCTTCGCCCGGATACCCGGCCGCCTTGAACGTCTCTTCCATAATTGCGCTGTAGTTGATCTTCTTTCCTTCGGTCTGCAAGCCCTGCAGCGCCGAGGGGCTGGTGATCATGTTCAGCAGCATCGGCCACTGCTGCGCGATAGCGTTCCTCGCCTGCAGCCGCGCGCCGGCTGAAATCGTGACCTTGTACTGGCCGTTCAGAATGTTGATGGGATCGCCTTCGTACTGGTGTCCCAGCTCTTCACCCAGAATCGTTTTCACCTGCTCCGGAGCCAGGTTGTCAAAGTTCATCTCAATGAACTTGTTCACCAGCGGAATAATGATCAGGTCCGCAATGTTGTCGATCAGGAACTCCATGCGGGTGCGCGCGCCGGCGTCCAGTTGGTTCGCTCCCGTTGCGGTCCTCGTGATCGAGGATTTCTCCGCCGGCATCGATCCCTGTACGCTGATTTCTGCCGCGCCGTCCGCCTGCTGCGCCCATTGCTGGCAAGCCTGGATAATTCCCATGGCATCGCCGCCTACGGGCTGGCGCTCGATCGGCTTGAACTGCACCGCATCGTCCACCTTCACCACTTTGCCCGGATGCGCCCAGATTGCCTGGCCAGATGAGTTGTAACCCTTCCCTGAGACGTACATGCCGTTCAGGTTCAGCGTCATGTCATCCAGCATTAGGTTGACTGTGCCCTGCATCACACGCTGGAAATTTCCAATCATGTGCGTGAGCCCCATTCCGTAATAGGAATCGGGCGACATAAAGAACGGGCAGGAGAGCGAAGGAATCTCGCCCAGCTCATGCGTCGCATTGCGAATCGCCAGCTGGCGTTCTAAAACACAAATCGTGCGATCGCCCGTCCAGTACTCGATTACTTCAAAACCTTGCTTGAGCGGATCGGCAGTGCTGGGCTCCCAGCGTGGCAGCGCTTTGCGGCCGGCATTGATCGTGCTGCTGTATGTGCCCATCTCCAGCGCGTTAGCGCTGGCCGGCTCTTTGTCCGGAGTGGTTAACTGCTCCAGCAATTCACGCGAGGGAATATTCTGGTAGCCGTCCACGTCGCGCAGATTGTCCAAATCTTCGGCCGAAAGATAGATCCGGCGGTACGCAAACTTGCCCGTGCGGATGTCACCACGCCGGCAACCCGGATCGGCGCCGTAATGGCGTATATGCGAATACTCAAATTTCGGCAGTACCCAGGTCTCTTCATCCGTGACCGTGACGACTTCGGTTTTTGAACCGCCTACTTTTTGCGCGGAGCTCGAATCTGTTTTCGTCTCACCCAGGACCGGCGCAACTTCCTTGCGCACTTTGCGGCGTTTCTTCTTTACTACCGGCTGGAAGCCCCACCATCCATTGCCCTGTCCATAAAGGAGCAGGTCGAAAATCAGGTAGATCAATTCCTGCTTAAAGTTGCACTGCTCCAGCTCCCACATCACCAGAGCCTGGTTCGCGTCGGCTGTCTTGGGATCTGTGCCCGGGCGCGCATCAATCTGCAGCGGTTTGCTGCCTGAGAAAAACGCCTGCACTACAGACGAGAGCAGAGAAAACAAATGCGTGGACACCATAGGCATGCCCAGCGAGCTGCGCGGTACCTGCGTACCCGGCCACGGCTCAGGTGCCACGTAGGCATAAAACAAACGGTCTCCGAAATCCCATTGCCGCGTATATTGCCGGCTGACCAGAAATCCTTCTGTCCGCTCCACATCGGCCAGCACAATGTTCATCGCCGCAGCGTCTTCAAAGTCCTGCTCTGGCCACGCCAGGTCTTCCGTTTCAAGACGGCGCTGTACTTCGCTCGGTGGAACTGCGCCGGGAAGATCTCTGATGACTATTTCTGGCATTTAAAATTCGGATCGAATCTCATGAACGTTCGGAGATCCATAAGTGCTTTGGCAAGAAGCTGTGAAATGCGCGACTCGCTCACGCCCATGCGCATACCAATTTCTTTAAACTTCAATCCCTGGAAGTAGTGCATCTGGACTATCTTCCCGAGTCGCGGCTCCAGCTCTTTCACGTAACGCGAAACAGCTCCTGCGGGGAAAAGCGGTTTCTCTGGTTCGGGCGCAGGCAGCGCGGCAATCAAATCCTCATATTCGCCGTGCTCGTTCTGGGTAAGCTGCGGGGACTTACTGGCTTCCAGATCTAAACGTATGCGTTCAAACTTAGCCAGGTGAATTCCGAGTGCCCTGGCAATTTCTTCTTTGTCCGGCTCTCGTCCCAGGCGTAAGCGGAGCGTCTGTTCAATCTCTTCAGCTCTTTTTCCCGCCTTGCGCGCGTTGCGGGTACAGGAATCAGCGTCGCGCAGCCCGTCCATAATTGCGCCGCGAATCCGCTGGCTGGCAAAAACTGGAAAATCGATGCCCAGCGCCGGCTCGTAACGCCCGGCCGCTTCCAGTAGCCCGAGCATTCCCATCTGGACCAGGTCACGCCGATCTACATGCCGTGGCAGCGACCTTCCAACCTTGTTAGCAATCCTCTCAACAAGCGGATATTGCGCCTCAAGCTGGCTCTCTGATACTGCTGGCATTTAAACGGGAATTTGTTGTCAAGATTTAGGCAGAATTTTGGCAATTACCTCTACCAAATTTCTGTAGTTATGGGAGGAACCGTAGTAGTGATTTCGTGAGGTTCGCCGTCAATCTCTATGATCGTTCCGCGCGTTAGTGGTCCGATCTCCGGGTAGATATTTGGGCCAAACGTAGGCCCGAGATCATCATGGCTTTTTATTAGCCGCCCATCTCGCTTGACAATCTGTACCACTGGAACTTTTTGCAACATCACATACAAATCGAATGGGTTAATTTGTTTCACGCCGAACCCACCATCACGCCCATGTGGGCATAGTTTTCGCAGGTGAATGCCACCATCGGATCGTGCTGGTACGCCTCTTTCAAAGCGGCACTCTCAATACAGAAAGCTTCCAGCCAGAACAGCGCCCCGGACTTATCGATAACGTATGTGCCGCGAAGTCTCATGCCGGGTGTCCTGCCTCAGAAAATTTGCAATCTTCAACCGCGCATGTCTGCCCAGCGGGATCGCTGGGCCTTACCATGGAAAAGAACGGATGATTTGCCAGCGCAACTCCTCCGCCCACGCGCGGCGGCATCACATCGCGTCCCAGATCTTCTGCGTTGCTCTGTCCTGACTCCGCAGCGGCCGCTAAAGCCTTCTGCTCCGCCAAAAACGCCTCTTTTAGGTGTTTTCGGCAGAATTTATCTGACAATGCCGGCTTTTTGCAGTCCGGCGCAGTACACGGAATTACCTCATGTACCAGCCTGAATCGCGCCCCTGCCAGCTCCACCAGGCGGTATTTGTGGTCGGGATTGTCGCGTTCGAAGCATTTGACGAAGTTTTCCAGCACCTGCTGAATGCCGATTGACGTGAATTTGGTCTTATTGCCGGTTTTTGGGTCATTCGGCGGTTGAAACCGGTAACGCTTGATCAAACTCCGGTTGTCTTGCGCCATCACGTCGACGTGGACAGCTTTTACAGTCGTCATCACCACACCCGCCAGTTCTTGCTGTAGTCCTCAAGCTGCTGGGCGTTAAAAAATGCGTGATTCATCGGCGCAAAGATCACGCCGGCTCTGGGCATCAGCGTCGTAACAACAATCAGGGTCTTGTGAGGCTCTGCACCGACTGTAAGAATTTGCCCATCGCTGAGAACGTCAATGCCGCGGACATTGCGCAGCGTTTCCGGATGGATGTAACACACGTTGCCAGTGCTCTGATTGGAGCCGCCCATCAACTCATGCATTGACTTTGGCGCTAAACGTATCGCCGTGGTCCGCATTAAATAGTTAAGCTTTTGCAGGTTTTCCAGGCGGACTAAAGACAGAGCTTTCTCTGCGGCAAGAGACATACGAAGCTTTTCAACTTCGGCGCGCAAATTAAAAGTCACTGTCCGCGCGTTCCACTGTATATGTAACCACGCGCCGATACCGGCAAAAAATTCCTTCACGCAGCCCTCCACTCGCGGTTTACTCGAGTGCGAACAATGGAGCGCGCGATGCGGCGCGGTAAATCAAATTTCCCCCGGACTTCCTTCATGATTGTGGCCGTCGCTCGTGCGCGACGCCGCTGCCGAGTGTTCTTGTCGTCGTACTTTCCTTTCGGACAGCCCACGTATGAGCCCGGATGTTGTGTGCCCTTGTGCTTGCGTTTACGGCCGAAAAAGGAAGCCAGGTTAACCAGCGTAGGCGGCAGCGCGCGGCCGCCTAGGGACAATAAAGAGCCCAGAAAAGCAAATAGTTTTTTCATGTGAGGGAGAGTGCCTTTTTGGAAGACTGCTTTTACGCAGCCATGCCAATCATTCCGAACGGAAGTCCGCCATGTTCCAGCGGCGAGTCGTGGTTTTGCTGTTCACGAAGCCAGTAAGGAACCGGCTCCGGAGGCAGCGGATCGTTCTCAAAGCCCGTAGGCGCTTGCAAAAGTAGTCCCAGGCAATCTGCAAGATCGTCATGCAGCTGATTTTTCGGCCAGACCAGGAGCTGTGATTCCAGCTTTTCCCAGTTCGCCACGCCGTGCAGGAAAAGGATGCGGTCCTGCCGCATGTATCCAAGAAGTGCGCCGATCCTGGCGTCCTTCGCGCCCTGGCTGTTGTCAGCGTCCACCAATTGCAGCGGCAGATGCTTCAGCCTTCGCTCTTGAGCCTCAATAACTATTAGCCGCTCAAGATATTGCGCGCCGGTTTTCTTCTCGATGAATACAGCGCGCGGCCCGTACTTAAAAATCAGGTCGCAGATAACTTTCGGCTGCTGGTCGGGAGGAATGTGCCCGGCAATGATGTCAATAATGTGGTGGCGGCCGTTGCGGATCCGCGACACCATCAAAACCATGTCGTCAGCACGCTTCTTTTGCGAAACCGCCAGATCGACCTGGATAACGATCGGCCCGCGCGACGGAATCAGATGCCGTGGCCTGATCCTCGAATAAAGCATCTCGCGCGTGAATTTTTGGTTCGCCGCAATGAGCGGATTATTTTCATACTGGCAGCCGTATACTTCTGGCCCAAGCTCGATTTTCAGCTTTTCCAGTATTTCTGGAGTGAAACCAATCGTGCCGTGATCTGTCTGCGCCTGCGGGAAAAGAACCTCAACTATTCCGCTCGACTCAAACTTCTGGCAGCCACATGGAACCTCTACGCCGTCCGCCTGAGTGATCGACGAGGAACAAGCACCGCCGCCGTCTAGATGACGAATATCAGCGTGATTGCAGCCAGCCTGCTTACAGCGAGTAATGCTGGCTGTGCGAAGACTTACGAGCCAGTTGCTCAGGCCCTCTTCTTTAATCAGTTCCTGGATGTAGCCGTAACAATCGCTGTGGGAGTAGCGCGTTCCAGAGACGTAAATAAATCCTTCAGGATCGATGACGGGAACAATGCTCTTGTAGTCCGCAATGCTCTTGGCCAGCTGTTCTGGTTTCAGAGAGTTCAACTCATTCACCAGATCGTCGATCATCGCCACATCAAAGTGGGTGCCGGTCTTTAAAATCTTGGGTGAGAAAACCGCCAGCGTCGGCTGGCGCAAATTCTTTCTCACACGCGCGGGAGAGATAAACACCCGCGAATTTCCCATCCTGCGCCCTTGAACTTTGGAGCAAAATTCAGGGAATAACTTCTGCAGCTTGCCGTTTTTGCCCCAGTTCTCGAAGTGCCCTTTGATTTCCTCCAGGCGAACTTTCGATTCCTTCAAATCGCCGGCCAGGATCATGATCCTGATGTCCGGGAAATTGAGGATGAGCTGGACAGCCTCTACGGCCGCGGCGCTCGTTTTGAAATGTCCGCGGGGCCAGAGAATAAGCCGCCGCTTCTTTACTGGATCCAGTTCCGTCAGCGTTTTCTTCTGCGCTGGATCTTTATGTAGGTAGCAGTTAAAGAGGCCGCGATGCGGGTTCTCCTGGAAGTCATAGCCCAGGACCTCATTCGCCAGCCACATCAGGTCTGTCTTAGCGCGCAGCCGAAGCCGCGCCAGCTTGTCAGGATCCTCAGGTTTGGAACTCGCTACGCTGTACGAAGTACTTCTATCCGGAAATTCAATAACAGACATTACAAGGAGCGGACGGTGATCGGGAATTTCGGAATATTCTCAGGGCGGTCCACCGGATCAAAAGATTCGCTCTGGACTAGCAGCTCAATGCCGGTAGCAACCTCTTCAGGAATCTGCAATAAGTTGCCGTACGACATCACGCTGACAATCTTTGCGTCCGGAGGCAGACCGCCTTCCAAAATCTCGTACGAATTTCTTAGGTGGATACCGGTTGAGAACCAATCTTTGAGGATGTCAAAGTTGAATCTGTAAATTCGGTATCTCATTTTTTGAAGAGCATATCTTGCCGCTGGACTTCCACGACTTTAAGACTGAAGTGCAGTGCCTCAGTAAAAGAAAAAAATCTCCAGTTGCCTGTAACGGATGTAACCATCCAGCCCAAAAACGGGTTTTTCCAGATACGCGGCTTCATCTAGTGGTAGTAAATGACCAGTGTTCCGGCTGACAGCGCGGTAACTTTCCAATTGCGCCAAGGCCTGCCACCGTTCGGAAAGTCGTATTCCGGATCGGCGCCAACAAAAGTTGCCGGCGTGCTACCTTCCGCGATTACGTTTGCGCCAGTGGATGCGTCAGTAATCGTGAACGAGGCGGAAGCGCCAGGCGCTACCCATACAATCTTGTCCACAACGATCGGCTTGCCCTGCCCCACAGGAACGCCGATAGCGGTCCAGAAGTCCTGGGCCATTGCGCCAGTGCCGGTGATGATCAGCGGCTTTTGATTTGTTACTGTTGAAGCCATGTCGGCTGTGCTGCTTTCCGGGGAGGGTTATTGCTTGAGCGGTGAGCCAGCGGGTTCTGTTTCAGGTTTGACCATCGTCGTAATATTCACGGCGATTTCCTGCTGCGGATGTAAGGTCACTTGTACCGGACACATCACAACAATTTGTGTGGGGCGTCCTTGAGCCAGTTCAGGACGGACCGCCAACGAAGGGCCACCGTGGATGAAAATCTGTTGGACCTGGCCTTTTACTAGCTGGCTTTTCAATTCCACCATGACAAAATCGCCCTCTTTGAGGGGATTGCCGTTTGAGTCTCTAACCATTTTTTTCTCCGGGGAGCTGACAATTACTTGTTGAGGATCTGGCTGAGGTTCGCCAACGCAGCGCCTGCGCCTGCCGTAGCTTTCTTTTTGCCAGGCGTGGCTTTTTTCTTGGCGGCCGCGCCGGTCTGTTTCTTTACCGGTGTCTGTGTAGCCAGGCCGGCAAGTGCGGGATTGATCTTCATTGTG
>DASZMF010000832.1:0-5245 GCA_035552035.1 Candidatus Angelobacter sp. | reverse complement strand
CAGCTTCAACTGCGATCTGGTTGCCAATCTGGGCCGCGGGATTTCCATTATCATGGGGAATGCTGATGATCTTTTTGTCCCAGGCGGCATTCAATTTGTCCCGGCCCTGCTGTAGCGAGCGCACCAGCAGAATCCAATAATCCAGAACAGAATCCAGCCGGGTGATATGTTGCTCAAACTTCGGTTTCGCTCTTTCCGCTAGCTCCTGGTAAAAATCTCCCATCGGTCCTCATCCTTTTAAAGTGGCATCGTCCGCACTTAAAAAGATGCCATTTGCCTGTGCCGGGTTTCTGCATCTTCGAATTAGCACGGCCCAGCCCTGATTTTCCCCATCTTTTAAAGATGGAAAAGACGCAAAAGCCCTTCGTCCAACCGTTCTTTACTGTCATAGCGAAAGCCAAGGGATGCGCCCAGCATCGTTATTCATGTATCCTTATTTTTCTTTTAATTGCAGGCGAGGAGAATCAATGAGGGCAAGGATTATTACGGCCTTATGCGGTGTTATGGCAATTCTGGCGGTTTGTATTTCCGGCTGTGCCAGCGGGCACAAGCAGTTTGCGTATGTGGTGGGTGTTGGCACCAATGAAGTTTTTGAGTTTCGCGTGCCGCAAAACGGAGCTCTCACTCCGCTGGGAACGCCGAATTTTGCCGTTGGCTCAAATCCTTCTGGCGTGGCGGTCCACACCTCCGGCGACTTCCTTTATATATCTGACTTTGCCGGAAACGACGTGACGCTGCTCGATATCAACGGCAGCAGCGGCAATCTTAGCGTTCCGGTAAGCAACAGCGTGGTGGTTCCCATTAACCCGCCTAACGTTTTCAATACCGATGCTGGGCCGGTTGGCGTAGTGATGTCGCCCACGTCGCCGTTTCTCTTTACCGCCAACCAGACAGCGAGTAGCGTTTCCGCTTTTGCGGTAGATCCAGGCGCCGGCGGACTCACGAGCGTCCTTGGCTCTCCTTTTCTGATTACACCTGCTTCGCATCCCAGCGCAATCGCCATTTCTCCTGCTGGAAATTTCCTCTTTGTAGCCAACGCTACAGAAGGCACTGTGGTGGTATTTGCCATTGGCAGTACCGGAACCCTCACGCAGGCGGGTGCGCCAATTTCCATGGGCGCAGGCGCCACGCCTAACTCTTTGGCCGCGGAACATAGCGGCCGGTTCCTTTACGTGGCGGATACAGCCCACAACGCCATCCTTGGATTTTCCATTGGCAGCGGCGGCACGCTTGCGGCGATTGCCGGCTCACCGTTTGCCGCCGGCACACAGCCCAAAGGGCTGGGGATTGATCCGCAGGGAGCGCTGCTGTACACCGCGAATTCAGGCTCGAATGACGTTTCTGCTTTCGTCATCGACTCTGCCTCGGGAGCGCTGGGCGCAGTCACCGGCTCGCCGTTTCCCACCGGAGGCGTTGGCCCCTCCGCGGTTGCCGTGGATGCTGATACTTCCATTGTGTACGTGACGGAGCAGGGCACCCATGATATTGCCGCCTATGGCATCGCATCCAATGGCGCGCTCACGCCGGTGGCTGGCTCGCCTTTTGGCGTAGGCGCATCTGCATCGGCGATTGGGATTGCTTCCCGCTAGCCTGCCTGCTGGCAAGAGCCAAGAGCTTCGAGCTAAGAGCCGGAGCGAAGCTGAGTTAGTGCAGGGCGTTCAACGGCTGTTATCGCCCCGGCACCGCGAGTGCAGTTACACCCATGCACTCATGGTGCTTGTGTGCGGTTTTTGACCATGCTAAATAAGTCAGTATGGTGGAGTCGGTTTACCAGAACGAAGACGAAGAGGTTCTGAACGCGGCGCAACTCACGCCCCAGGACCAGCTCCGTATGCAATGGAACCAGCAGTCTGGGCCCATTCCATTCGTCCGCCAGAAAAACGTAATTGACCAGAGCGCTGAACTGGTTCCTTATGCGTCTGCGGCCGGACTCAAAGGCTGGAGCAGCCCGGGTCTGTTTGCCCTGCAGGGCCTGGTGCTGATTGCTGCTTTCCTCTCGCTTATCAACTGGCAGATGACGCGCCACTCCGGCGTGCTGGAAGATGAGATTATCGCTCTGCAGGCCAACACGCAGAATGAGGTCACGCGACAGGAAGAGATCATCGCCGCCACAGAGGCGGAGATCAAGAGAATTTCCGGCTCGTCCAAGCCCACTTTCAAATTGCATCTCTCAGCCTCACCGCTTACCCGCGAACAGGCGCTTGCGGCGCTCACTAGTTCGCTGGCGGAGTCGCATGCATCAGAAGATCAATACAAGCAGAAGATGGCTGCGCGGGAAAAAAATCTGCGTGCCCGGCAAAGTGCGCTGGCCCTTGCCAACTCTGGTAGTCCGCTGATTTTTTCTCTGGCCCTGCTTATGGCTGCCGGACTGTTCAGCATTGGTTCGCAAAAACAATTTTCCCGCAATCGACACGCCCGCCGCATGGCGGATTTCTATCTTTACTTCGTCACCACTGAGGGCCTTTGGCCCAACCTGGTTTTGCTGGTCTTTTTGCATGTAGCTTTAAGCCGCAACGCCTATGGCTTCAATGAATTATTTTCGAGCGTTGGCCCGCTCTTCTGGGTAGTGTTCGGCCTGGGATTCTACTTTCTGCTGCTGCGTTACTTCGTGATGGTGGCCCGCGATATCTATCGCGCCATGCAGACCCGTGGCCCTGCCAATGAATGGGGTTTTGATAACCGCCTGCTCTTCCGCATCCACAATAGCTTTGTAGTAGTTTTCGTGGGTATGGAAGCCGTATTCCTGGCGCTGTGTTATGCGTTTTACATCACGCAGTAAGGGGCATTGCCAACGCAGGCATCGCCAGGATTGTTGATTGAACAAGTCTGACCGCAGAGGACGCGAAGAGCGCAGAGGAAAATCAAAAGAAATTGTTTCCTGGACTATTATTTTTCAACTGGCTTTCTCCGCGCCTCCGCGGTGAAATTATTTTTCTTCAGCCGCCTGCACCAGCAGGTCCCACGCTTCCTGCAAGTCTTTCCAACTGGTTTCCAGGTTGCCAATCGCCAGCCGCAGCGTAAGCTTTCCATTCAGCACCGTGGTGGCCATGAACACTCTGCCAGAGGCGTTTACTTTTTCCATGATGGCTTTATTCTCGTCATCGGAACCTTTGTAGCGGAAGCAGACCACTGACAGCGGAACCGGCGCAACGCGCTCAAACTTCGGATGCGCGTCCACCAGCGCGGCAAAATCCTGGGCCCACTGGATATGCGAGCGGATCAGGCTTTCAAAGCGTTCGCGGCCAAAGTAGCGCATCACGAACCACAGCTTCAACGCGCGGAAACGATGGCCCAGCGGAATGCCATAATCCATCAGGTTGTGCGCGCGCGGATCGTCCTGCGTCTTCAGGTAGTCTGCGTTGAGTGAGAAGGCGCGACGCAGAATATCCTGCCGGCGCGTATAAAAGGCGCTCACGCCAATCGGCGTGAACAGCCATTTGTGTGCGTTTACCACCAGCGAATGCGCGCGCTCCACGCCTGCCATAATGTGCCTCTGCTCCGGCAAAATAGCCGCAGCGCCGGCATAAGCAGCGTCCACGTGCAGCCACATGCCATGCTTCTCGGCAATCGCGGCAATCTGCGGCACCGGATCAATGCTGGTAGTTGAGGTTGTGCCCACCGTCGCCACCACGCAACACGGGCGCTTGCCGGCGCGTGTGTCTTCGTCGGCCATTTCTGCCAGCACGTCTGCGCGCATGCGGAACTCCGGGTCGGATGGAACTTTGCGCACGTTCTGCTGGCCAATGCCCACGGCAATCGCGCCCTTCTCAATCGACGAATGCGACTGGTCAGACGTATATAGCACCAAGTTGTTGTGGCTTCCCGCCGTCCGCGCCCCAGGATCAACCAGCTCCCGCGCGCACACAATCGCGTGCATGCTGCTGGTGGAGGCCGTGTCATAGACAATGCCAAACCATTCGTCGGCCAGCCCCATCCACTGCCGCAGCCAATCCAGTGCACGCTGCTCCAGCTCGGCAATCGCCGGAGAGGTCTTCCAGTGCAGGCCGTTGGTATTGAGCGCGGCGGCCAGCATCTCAGCCAGCACCGCCGGCGTTGATCCTGTGCAGGAGAAATAAGCAAAGAAGCGCGGATGGTTCCATTGCGTAACCGCCGGCATAATCAGCCGGTCAAAGTCGCGCAGGATCGCTTCAAACGGCTCACCTTTTTCCGGCCCTGAGAGCGGCAGAGCGTCCAGCAACTCACCAGGTTTTACCTGCGCCAGTACGGGCATTTCAGAAACGTCAGCAAGATATTTCGCAATCCAATCCACGGTCTCATGCCCGGCGCGGCGGAAGTCTTCTATATAGGCCTGCCATTCCGGCGATTTCTGCGCACGCGCCTGCTGCCCCACCTTCTTTGCTGCCGCATCTTTAGAATCAATCATTTTGCTCATGCACTCTTCCAGCCAGTGTTCTGGCGCATTAAATTTATTAACTTTCTTGACAACAGCGGAAAACCTAGACTACTATCCGTTCAGCATGCACGCCAGCCGATTTACTTTCGCGTTTACTTACCGCTACTTCTTTACGGGTAGCGGCTACGCGGATGCTGTGCTGGCAACAAAATAAAAGTTAGCCATCATAAATTACCGCAAAGCCGCGATCCCCCAAAAGGATCGCGGTTTTTGCTTTCAGGGAGCCTGCCAAGATGAGCCAGCAAAACGCTACCGGCGAAAAGACGCTGGATGCAAATTCGCTCGGAGATAAAACACCTGGGGATAAGTTACTACGGGTTAAGTCTTCTGACGCTAAATCACTCGAAGCCTGCCGCCAGCAGATTGACGCGCTCGATACCGAACTGGTTCGCCTGCTCAACCAGCGTGCCGCCATCGCCTGTGAAATTGCGCTCGTCAAAGTTGCCTTCGGCTTGCCGGCATATGACGGCAAGCGAGAAGACCAGGTGCTGGCCCGTGTGGCCGCGAAGAGTACCGGCCCGCTGGTCGAGCAAAGCATCACCGCAATCTTCCGCAGCATTATTCAAGAGACACGCCGCCTGGGCACGGAGAAGATGCAGGAAGAGCAATTGGCAAATAGCAAATAGTTTTTTCTGAAATCTCGACCCTGAGCATAGCGAACGGGGAGAGATCGCTATGAGCAGAAATTATTTCAGGATTTATATGGTAAGTGACGACGATAAGTTGCGGGTTTCAAACATCGAACTGCAGAAGGAAGATTTTAGAGATAGCCATCATCGTGGAAGCGGGTAGTGATCCCACACCCGCGTTAGGTTTGACAGAAGGTTTAAA
>DASZMF010000831.1:0-3317 GCA_035552035.1 Candidatus Angelobacter sp. | reverse complement strand
CCTGCCGCTCGACAAAATTGAGTCACTGCCCGATGGCGGTTTGCGCGTGGGCGCGATGGTCCGCAATAGTGACATGGCACACCATGAACTGGTAATCAAGCGCTTTCCCGTGCTCTCGCAGGCCATTCTGGCCGGCGCGTCTCCGCAGTTGCGCAACATGGCAACCACCGGCGGCAACCTGATGCAGCGCACGCGCTGCTACTACTTCCGCGACACAGCTTATGCCTGCAACAAACGCCAGCCCGGCTCAGGCTGCGCGGCACTGGAAGGCTTCAATCGGATTCACGCAGTGCTGGGCGGCAGCGATCAATGCATTGCTACGCATCCCTCTGATATGGCGGTAGCGCTGGTTGCGCTGGATGCAGTCGTCCATATCAAGAGTGCAAAGGGTGAACGCAAGGTTGCGGCCGGCGAGTTCCATCTTTTGCCGGGAAGCACGCCGAATCTTGAGACTGTGGTGCAGCCGGGAGAGTTGATCACGTATGTCACGATCCCGAGCAGCAAGTTTGCCGCGCAGTCTGCTTACGTGAAGTTGCGTGACCGCGCGTCTTACGAATTTGCGCTGGCTTCGGCAGGCGCGGCGCTGGAGCTTCAGGGCAACAAGATCCATGCAGCGCGGCTGGTGCTGGGCGGCGTGGCGACCAAGCCATGGCGATCCACGGAAGCTGAGCACGTGCTTACGGGCGCAACCGCCGATGAAAAAACTTTCCATGCCGCGGCGGAAGCGGCGATGAAATCCGCCAAGACGTACAAGTACAACGCGTTCAAAGTTGAGTTGGCCAAGCGCGCGATTGTCCGCGCACTGAGCAGTGCAGCGCAGCAGAAAGCGGAGGGATAACTGATGAGTGCATCCGTAGGAAGTTCTATCAACAGAAAAGATGGGCACCTCAAAGTTACCGGACAGGCGCGCTATGCGGCTGACCATCCCATGAAGAACGTGGCCCACGCCGTGGCCATTTGCAGCACCATTGGCAAGGGCCGAATCACAAATATTGACAGCGCCGAAGCAGAAAAAGCGCCAGGCTTTCTGGCCATTATTCATCATGGCAACGCGCCAAAACTGTTTCGTCCGGTCAATAATTTTATGACCGCCTCAAAGCCGGGCGAGATTCGCGTGGTTTTTGAAGACGATAAAGTCCATTACGGCGGACAATACATTGCCGTGGTTGTTGCGGACACGCTGCAGCAGGCGCAGCATGCCGCGAACCTGGTGAAGATTACATACGAAACGGCAACGCCCAGGGTCGATACCGAGCAGGCCATCAGCAATGGCTACGAGCCAGAGCAATCTTTTGGTGAGAAGCTGAAGGCGCAGCGCGGAGATCCGGGGCCGGCATTGCAGAGCGCTGCGGTGAAGTTTGAAGCCGACTACCTGACGCCCAATGAGCACCATAATCCCATGGAGCCATCGGCTTCCATGGCAGTGTGGAGCGGCGATGACCTTACACTGTATGAAACCACGCAATGGGTAGTGGGCGCGCGCAACACGGTGGCAGAGACGCTGGGGATTTCTGAAGAGCGCGTCCATATTATTTCTCCATTTATTGGCGGCGGTTTTGGCTGCAAAGGATTCATCTGGCCGCACTCGGTCATGAGCGCCATCTGCGCCAAGAAAGTTGGCCGTCCGGTAAAGGTGAACCTTACGCGCAAGCAGATGTTCAGTGGCGTGGGGCATCGTTCAGAGACGCGGCAGAAAATCCAATTGGGCGCGACGAAAGAAGGCAAGCTGAATGCAATTCAGCATGACACGCTGGTGCAGACTTCCACGGTCGATGAGTTTATTGAGTCCTGCGGCAACATTTCGCGCTTTCTGTATAGCACGCCGAATATGAGCATTTCGCATCGCGCCGTGCGCGTGAACATTGCCACGCCCACGCCCATGCGCGCGCCGGGAGAAAATCCGGGGATGTTTGCCATGGAGTCCGCCATGGATGAGCTGGCTTACAAACTCAACATGGACCCGGTGCAGCTGCGCATTGTGAACCACTCTGACAAAAACGAACACACGGGGCAGCCGTGGTCGAGTAAATATTTGAAAGAGTGTTACCAGGTGGCGGGCGATAAATTTGGCTGGGCCAAGCGCGATCCTAAGCCGCGGTCGATGCGTGATGGCAAATACATGATTGGCTGGGGCATGGCGACGGCTACCTATCCTGGTATGCGCAGTCCCGGCGCGGCCAAGGTAAGAATCCTGCAGGATGGTTCAGCACAGGTGAGCAGCGCCACGCAAGACATGGGCGGCGGAACTTACACCACCATGACGCAGGTAGTGGCTGACGTAACAGGAATTCCAGTGGATAAGATTCGCCCGGAGTTGGGCGATAGCCGCATGCCTCCAGCGCCAGTGTCAGGTGGGTCGATGACAACGGCCAGCGTGCTGCCGGCAGTGCAGCAGGCGGCGAAAGAGGCACTCAAGAAAATTGTGCAGGCGGCCATCGCCGATGAGAAGTCACCGCTGCACGGCAAGAAAGAAGATGAAGTTGTGGCTGGCGATGGCAGAGTCTATCTGAAGGGCAGCGCTCCTGAATCTGGCATGACCTACACGCAGGTGCTTTCGGCCAAGAACCAGGCCGCGGTGGAAGGCGAGAGCTTTATGCAGCCCGGCAAAGAGCGCGAGCAGTATGCGTTCCAGTCATGGGGCGCGCAGTTTATTGAAGTGAAAGTGGACACGGAAATCGCCAAGGTCACGGTGTCACGCGTGGTGAGCGCGTTTGATATTGGCAAGGTCATCAATCGCAAGACCGCAGAGAGCCAGGCTTACAGCGGCATCATTATGGGAACGGGCATGGCGCTGATGGAGCATACGGTGTATGACAATCGCGATGGAGGCATTATCAACAGCAACCTGGCGGATTATGCCGTGCCGGTAAATGCCGACATACATTCGATTGACGTGCATTTTATCGATAAGCCAGATCCATATATTGATCCGTTTATTGGGGCGCGCGGCGTGGGCGAAATTACTGCCACTGGAGTTGCACCGGCAATCGCCAATGCGATTTACCATGCAACCGGCAAACGTGTGCGCGATCTGCCCATTACGCCGGACAAGCTACTCTAGCGCCCTGGGTGGCTAGATATTAGTAGGGTCAGAAGGTGGCGTTTGGCTTGGCCATGCCCAGCAGAATCTGGAACAGCAGGAGCCAGCGCTTGAGGTTCACGGTAATCAGGAAATTTTCCGTTACGTGCTCTTTGCCGTTTTTGCCCAGGCGCTGCGCAAACTCAGGATGCGTGAGCAGATAGCGAATCTGATAGGCGCAGCCTTCTACTGAATGCACCAGCACGCCGGTGAGCTTGTGAATGATCTGCGTGGGAAT
>DASZMF010000830.1:0-10074 GCA_035552035.1 Candidatus Angelobacter sp. | reverse complement strand
TGCCTGGTTCACCATTTCTTTTCTCTTCATGTTCCTTGTCTCCATCTGGCAGGAACATCAGCGCCAGGCCATCATCCAGATTTTTACGGATTTGGCCTTTACCTCCGCGCTGGTTTACGTAACCGGCGGCATTGATACCTTCTTCAACTTTCTTTATCCGCTCGTGATCATTGTGGCCAGCATTTTGCTGCCGCGCTACTGGGCGTATGTCACGGCGGTTGTATCGTTCCTTTGCTTTGGGGCTTTGCTGGAGCTCAGTTATTTTGATCGCATTCCGTCTTTCCAGTTTTCCGCGCGCGGTGACCTGAAGTCGCTTCAGGTCGTGATCGCCGTCAATTTCTGCGCCTATCTGGCAGTCGCCCATCTTTCCAGCGCGCTCTCCGCCAAGCTGCGTCAGGCCGGCGTGGAATTGCGCGACAAGAGCGGTGAACTGCTCAGCTTGCAGGCCCTGCATGAGAATGTAATTCACTCCATTCGCAGCGCCCTGATCACCACTGATCTTGAGGGCCGCATTACGCTGGTGAATACGCCCGGACAAAAAGTACTGGAGCGCACGGCATCATCCATTTATGGCCGGCATATTTCTGATCTGTTTGTGGACCGTCTGCCGCATTTGGAATCATTGTCAGCGCAGAGTGAAGTGCGCGGGCTGACGCCTTCAGGCAAGGAAAAAACTTTTGACGTAAACGTAACCCCGCTTATCATCCCGGGACAGGGGACCATCGGTTACGTATATACCTTTGAGGACCGCACCGAGCTGCGCCGCCTTGAAGGCGAGGTCCGCATGCGTGATCGTCTGGCTGCCGTAGGACGCCTGGCCGCCGGCATTGCCCATGAAATTCGCAATCCGCTGGCTTCCATCGCCGGCTCCATCAATGTGCTTTCTGAGGTAACCCCGTTCAATGAAGAGCAGCAGACCCTGGTGAATATCATCACGCGTGAATCCACTCGCTTGAACGCCATTATTTCTGACTTTCTTGTGTACTCGCGGGAGAAGAGCTTTAAGTTCTCGCGCATGGACCTGATTCCCTTGATGGAAGACGCCTTGGTGCTTCTGGGCAATCGTTCGCAGACCAAAGAATTGAAGATCCTGCGCGACTACGCTCTGCCCGAGGCCTTCGCCGCTGTTGACGGCGACCGTATCAAACAAGTGCTCTGGAACCTGCTGGAAAATGCCGTGCGCGCCATGGATGGCAAAGGGACAATCACGGTCTCAGTCCGCGGCGTCGGCGACTTTATACAGCTGGGCATCCGCGATACAGGCCCCGGTATTCCGGCCAATCTTACAGAAAAAATCTTTGAGCCATTTCAGTCGCAGTTTGAAGGCGGCACGGGTCTCGGCCTGGCCATCGTTTATCAGATTGTGCAGGCGCACGGCGCAAAAATATTTGTACGGTCCACGCCGGGCAGCGGCGCGGAATTTGTTCTTGAGCTGCTGCACGCCAGGGCCGCTGAAATTGAATCCATTGAATCAAATGTTGCGCCCATGAGCGCGGAGGTATCGCATGGCTAGTATCCTGGTCTGCGACGATCAGCGCTCTATCTGCGAGATGCTGGATATTTCGCTGCGTAAAGACGGTCATCGCGTTGAGACCGTAAACGGTGGTGAAGCAGCCAAGAAGAAGCTGAGCTCCGCCAACTACGAGCTTTTAATCACCGATATCAAGATGCCACAGACTGACGGCATTGAGGTATTGCGCTTTGCCCGCCAGTCGTCGCCGGAAACGTCAGTCATCCTTATTACCGCAGTTGAGGACTATGAAGCCGCTGTGCAGGCGGTTAAGGGCGGCGCTTTTGATTACATCCACAAAGGCCCCGGCCTGCTGGAAGAGCTGAAGCTGGCTGTTGGACGCGCCGTGAGCACGCTGGTGCTGCAGCGGGAAAACTTTGCCTTTAAGCGTGACGCCGCCAGCCGCAACTCGCTCGATAACATTATTGGCAACAGCCAGGCGCTGGAAAAGCTGAAAAGCACCATTCGCACCGTGGCTCCCACAGTGAGCACGGTGCTGATCTATGGCGAGAGCGGTACCGGTAAGGAACTGGTGGCTCGGGCCGTCCACACGTGCTCTCCGCGAGCTGCGGAGCCATTTGTCTCCATCAATTGCGGCGCGTTTCCAGAGACCTTGCTGGAAAGCGAACTTTTTGGCTATGTAAAAGGCGCTTTTACCGGCGCAAGCCAGAACAAACGCGGACTTTTTGAGGTCGCCAGTGGCGGCACCATCTTCCTGGACGAAATTGGCGAGATGAGCCTTTCCATGCAGGTAAAGCTGCTGCGTGTCCTTCAGGAACGCACGATCCGCCCCGTGGGTGGAACACAGGAAACGCCCGTTGATGTGCGCGTAATTGCCGCTACCAATCGAGATCTGCATGAAATGGTGGCCAGCAATACATTCCGTGAAGATCTTTACTATCGCGTAAGCGTAATTCCCATTCAGGTGCCGGCCCTGCGTGAGCGCCGTGATGACGTGGTGCTGCTGGCCAGCCATTTTCTTAAGAAGTATGCAGCAGCAGCCCAGAAAAGCATTCTGCGCATTCATCCAGCATCGCTGGATGCGCTGGCCCAACTTGAGTGGCCCGGTAATGTGCGCCAGCTGGAAAACACCATTGAACGTGCCGTAGCCATGGAAATGAGTGACGAACTCCGGGTCGACCTGGACGTTGACCGTCCGCGCGCCCGCGCCGCCGCAGCCAACGGCAACGGCTCTAGTCCAAACGTGCCTGCGGATGGAGTGGACTTTGAAAAATACGTGGCAGGAATTGAGCGATCGCTGATTGAGTCAGCGCTGGAGCAATCCGGCGGCGTACAGATCCGCGCTGCTGAGCTGCTGAAAGTGTCTTATCGATCATTCCGGCATTTACTGAAAAAATACGATATATAGGGGTTTTATGCAGCTTTTTTCTGAAATCCCGAAGCAAAGCGAGGGAACCCTATTCCTGCGAAGCTGCCTGCAAAGCTAGCCGCGAAATTTCGCGAATAAACACGAATTAGAAAATTCGCGTTGTTCGCGTTCATGCGCGGCCCAATTTGGCTAATTGCCATTTGCCAATGGCTGACTGCTTCACGCTGACTTCGACTTCAAGCTCTCCAGAAACGCCGCCACTTCCGCGGCATCCTGACCGCCCTTTTGCGCATGAGCCATCAAGGGGATGCCGTGCGGTCCCTTTGAGTCGGCCAGGGAGGGAAACGCCGTAAGCATCGGCTTTACCACATCCAGTCGCCCCAGCATTGCCGCCACGAACAAATCAAATCGTCCGCCCTGGCTGATCAGGAATAATGCGATGTCTCGGCGTCCCATGTGACCAGCGCCGCCAATGGCCATTTCAAAGTCGCCGCCACCCCAGTCCCATGTGGCATTCAGCAGCCTGGGCGTTTCTGCCAGCATGGCCTGCGTCTTGTCCAGATTGCCATGCGCAGCGATCACAAAGTCTTTTACCAGGTCAGGCTTGAGCGGATCAGGACGCTTTACGTCTCCTGCCGGCGCATTTTGCGCCACTGCGGAGGGGGCCGCAGGGGATGTGCTCTGGGCAAACAACAGCGTTTCCGGATAGAGAGCTAGTCCGGCGGCAGCTGCGGAACTGATCAGAAAATTTCTGCGGTCGGTGACGGTGTTCGCCTTTTCCTTCATATACCCTCCGGCTATTCGACTCCATCTTTTTCGAAACGAAAGCAGCGACAGAATAACAAATCCCTGGCATCGCTTGTAGTAAGGCAGTCTTGTTTAATTTGCTCTCTCATGAGTGAGCGCGTGTTTCATTGGCTAAATATTTGTTGCTATTGGCCGGGTGCTTCCAGCTTCCTTGCTCTTCATAACATTTCTTTGCATTCTTCTCTCTCAAGGGCTGGGGTTGTTCCCGCAACTTTTTCCCGGGGATCCACTCTAATTAACTAAGGAGTCAATTCAAATGAAACTGTCGAGGATAACTGCAATCACAAGTTCGTTCCTGGCAGTGATACTGTCTGCGCCCGCCTTTGCCACTCCGGACGCACACTCTGCGCTGCCTGGAACTCTGAATTACGTTGAAGGCCAGGCCCATATCGGTCAGGGTTCACTGAATGCCAATTCGATTGGCAATGAGACTTTGCGTCCGGGCGAAACGCTGGCCACCGACAATGGCAAGGCTGAAATCCTGCTCACGCCCGGAGTGTTTCTACGCGTGGATAGCAACAGCGCGGTAAAAATGATTTCTCCCAGCATCACGGATACTGAGGTTGAGTTGGGCCGGGGACGCGCCATGGTGGAAGTGGCGGAGATCCACGACCAAAATAATCTTCGTATCAGTCAAGGCGGCATTGAGACCCGGCTGGTAAAAAAGGGCGTCTATGAATTTGATGCTGACCGACAGGAAATCCTGGTGTTTGACGGCAAAGCTGACGTTCAGGATGGCGACCGCACCATCTCCGTGGGAGGAGGAAAGCGGCTTGACCTGAACAGCGGCGGAGAACTCAAAGCACACAACTTCGATAAAAATAACTATAAGCAGAGTAACATCTATCAATGGAGCAGCCTGCGCTCTTCTTATCTGGCTGAGGCCAATGTGGATGCTGCCAGTGCCTATTTATATAACGGCTATGATGGCCCTGGCTGGGTTGGTACAGGCTGGTATTGGGCGCCCGGTTTTGGCGGATACACCTTCATCCCCGGTGACGGAATTCTTTATAGTCCATTCGGATTTGGGTTCTATTCACCGCTGGTGGTTTTCCGTTCACCGTTGTTTTTCAGGGGCGGATTCAGGCCAGGATTTTTCGGTGGATTCCGTGGCCGGTCGGCTGTGATTTCACGCGGCCCGGCATTTCGTGGCGCGCCGGTATTCCATGGCGGCTTCCACGGCGGATTTGCTGGACATGGCGGGTTCCATCACCGGTAATTCTGACTTTATAATTTTTATATTTCAGCGGGACGCGAACAGCATCCCGCTTTTTTATGCAATGAGTTTTTGCAGAAGGATTATGGATTCTTCGGCTTTGGTCTCGCGTAGTTTTCCATCTCGGCCGTCCAGTTCAGAAAATGCCGTAGTTGTTTTCTCTCGCGAAACATAAATCCCCAGAACTCCACAAAGCCGATCTTGTCCATTTTCAAGCCGGAATAAGTTTCCATGCGCCAGCGCAGGTAGGGGCTGCGCCACGGAGCAAAGCGATGCCCGCGCGTTGAGTTCCAGAAGAAACGCAAGAGTTGGCGCATTTACTCGCCGCCTGCCGCTACGCTGCCGGTAACGCCGATGGACACTTCACTGCCTTTGTCCGCGCCCGCCAGCCGCGACGCCGCGCCTTTATTGGTGGAAATTTCCAGAAATCCTGTGCTGCCTAAAATCGCAAAAAGTTCTCCCGCTGCGCCTTCAGCGTAATTGGTGCGGAGCTTTGTGATCTCCACCTTTCCCACGGTGATTTTGAATGCGCTGGCGGTGCCATCAAAAATTTGCGGAATATCTTTGGGAGATATATTGGTGATCAGGTTGCCGAATTTATCTGTCTTCAGCACTAGGCCTTTCCAAACAT
This sequence comes from Candidatus Angelobacter sp., assembly GCA_035552035.1. Classification (GTDB taxonomy): domain Bacteria; phylum Acidobacteriota; class Terriglobia; order Terriglobales; family Acidobacteriaceae; genus Angelobacter. The sequence goes on along the minus strand of DASZMF010000830.1, from coordinate 4,580 downwards.
TCGCTTCGACTGCCTTCGGTTTGGGCGCAACGAACCGCACGTAGTCGGTAATCTCTTCTCCGAATTTACTCGAGTCCACACCCTTGCTCAGATACGCAGCCACAGGCGCAAATACGTCGCGTCCGTGGAATGTATTGCTGATTGGATGGTGGAAGTAATACTCTGACGTGACGTGACGCACGGTGATTCGCTCTTCGCGTTCATAGACGAGTGAGAGTACCCCGTTGTCTGGCGCAACAAAAGAATATTGCCCAATGCTGGCAATAATCGGCCGGCGCGGCCCTCCCACACCCGGATCCACCACCACTAAATGCACCGTGTCTTTGGGAAAATAGTTATAGGCCTGGGAGATGGCCAGTGCGCCATCCAGCACGTCAAAAGACTGTACTGAGTTAGTGATGTCCACAATGCGGGCCAGCGGATTTACGCTGTAGATAACCCCTTTCATTGCACCAACATAAGGCTCAGTCATACCAAAGTCGGTAGTGAGCGTGATCATTCTTTGATAAGCCACATTCTTCTCCAAAAACCAGCTGGTGCTTGTCTCGCGAAGGTATCGCGCTGCTCCGCTCAAGTCAAGCGAGCGTAGTTCTTCAGTAATAGGTAGCAGTGCCCTATGGGACGCTGGCCATTTTCCTCTTCGCCATATCTTCCGCGTGTTCGGAAATTGGAAATTTTTAAGCCTGAAAGTAATAAAGCGTTTCCGGTCGGTTAACTTTCGTTAGTGCAGTTAACTTTTTAAAGCGAACACCGTTAGCGGCGGGGATCGCCTTAAGTTTTTTCTTAATGACGATAATGATTTTAGCCGGTCTGCGCATCTCGCCCAGGCCAACGGCTTTCGCCGCGATGACGGCTGTTCAAACCGTCTAACCGAGTTGCGTCTGTGGCGTCCTTCGCAGAAAGGGAAATCTATGTCGTCGATTGCATTGCGGGCTATTTCGCACGAGGAAGTTTCACCAGCGGAGTCTTTGTTTCTGCTTATTGTGGATGGAGAACGCTGGGTCAGGGATTTATGTAAGGACGTTGCCGGAAGTATGGGCTTCAAGGTTTATACCGCGGAGAATCCTCGCGCAGCTTTGCGCCAGATGGAGATTCAACCGGTAGACGTGGTTTTGTTGGATGTCCACCTGTCAGCCCAGGAAGGCATGGATCTGCTGGCGAAGTTCAAGGAAATGCATCCGCAGACCGAAGTCATCATGGTCAGCGGGCAAGCCAGCGTGGATTCCGTGGTAACAGCTATGAAGAGCGGTGCGTGTGATTTCATCCGCAAGCCGTTCAAGGGCGAAGAACTCCGGGTTCTTCTTACTCGCGCTGCAGGCCGCCTGCGGAATTCACTGGAAGACCGCATTTCCCGTGAGCATCTGCAAACGAATCCTGAGCACAAAGGCATACAGGCACTTTCACCAGAAATGCAAAAACTCTATCGCATCATCGCCAAGGTGGCTACCAGCAAACATCCGGTATTGGTCCAGGGTGAAAGTGGGACGGGCAAGGAAACTGTCGCCCGCGCCATTCATGCGGATGGGCCCTTGCGTGAACGGCCTTTCCTGCTGGTGGATTGCGCTTCGCCGGCGCCTGGTGTACTTGAGTGCGAATTGTTTGGTCCCATGAAGACCGTGGCCGGCCTGCCCAGGATGAAAGAAGGCACGTTCCTGCTGGCCAGCGGAAGCACTGTTTTCTTTGATGAAATTGGAGAGATGCCGCTCGATATACAAGGCAAGCTGATTCGCGCTTTGCAGGATAGAGAGTTCCATCCTCAAGGCAGCGCCAAGGCCATCCCCGTGGAGCTTCGCATTATCGCTTCCACCAGCCGCGATCTTGAGCTGGCTGTGCAGCAGGGTACATTCCGCCGTGACTTATTCTTCCGCCTCAATGTGGTTGGCCTGCGCTTGCCGCCGCTGCGTGATCGCAAAGAAGATATTCGCCCCCTGGTGGAACATTTCATTGAGCGCATTGGCCAGGCCAAGCAGACCCAGTATTCCATTAATGCTGAAGCCATGAAGCTGCTCCAGCTTTATAACTGGCCGGGCAATGTGCGCGAACTGGAAAACTGCCTGGAGCGCGCGGTAGCCATGAGCCCCGGCCCGGTGTTGCAGGCTGCGGATTTCCCGCCGCATATTCGCACGGTGATTCTCCGCACGGTTTCACCAGAGAAGCAAGCCAGAATCTTGCCGCTGGCTGAACTGGAAAAGCAGGCGATTCTGGAAGCACTGCAGCAACTCAATGGCGATAAGCTGATGACTGCACGCGCTCTCGGCATTGGCAAAACAACTCTTTATCGCAAGTTAAAAGAGTATGGAATATCGCACTGGGTCGCTTCCTCTGCGCCGCTGCCCAGCCCAAGCATTGTGAAATAACAATGCTTGTGAAATAAGAATGGTGAAGTAGATTTGACCTGTGCCGGCCTTGAAAAAGCCGGCACAATCTTTTTCTGCCATGACTTTTGCGGATTGGCGCCGTTCGCATTGCTTGCATACGCAACGAATCCTCTGCCATTTTTCAAATTCGCCGAATAATCATTAGTCAAAATCCCTTAATCAGGGACAACTCCGCTTGCAAATCCGGCCTCTCACCTTTGGTGGGCAATCGACAAGATTTTTGATTTTCAAGGGGTACTCAATGCTTTGGACTATTTTTGCAATCCTCATTATCCTCTGGCTTTTAGGCTGGGGATTCCATGTAGCTGGCGGCCTGATTCATCTTCTGCTGGTAATTGCCTTGGTTGTCGCGGTAATTAACCTGGTCACCGGACGCAGAACGGTTTAGCAGTCGTACGTCACGACCCTGGCAAAACCGAAAAATTTAAAATTTCCAGATACGGGAGCGAGCTAGCAAAAAGCACTGGCTCTGCTCCCCAAACTGTTTTTACTTCTTTTACTTCAAGCAAAAAGCCTCGCCAAACCGCTAGCCGCCTTTTTTTACAAGTGTTTACATCTCGTCAAGACATCCTAAGTTCCTCATGCCGAGTCTAATCCCATTTAAGTAAGCATTTAAGTTCATTGGAGATCGGTAGTACCCCAGATGGCCACAACCAGTGCAAACCTGCGTCAAGAAGAAGCAACTCAGGATTTAAACGGCCAACAGGAACTTACTCGCCAAATTGCGGAGATGGGCGAATGGTTCCACAACATCAATTTAAATGGCGTCTGGACCGCCCCGCGGCATTTTCTGGGCGACTTTCCCAACGTAAAGTGGAAGCATATTGCTCCCGCGCTGCCTGCTGACCTGACTGGCGCAACCGTGCTGGACGTGGGGTGCAACGGCGGCTTCCATTGCATTGAGATGAAAAAACGCGGTGCGGACCGCGTGCTGGGCGTGGATGTTTGCGACCGCTATCTCGACCAGGCGCGCTTTGCCGCCAGAACTCTTGCGCTGGATATTGAGTTTGCCAAGCTCTCAGTTTATGACATTGATTCCATTCCCGGCCAATTCGATTTTGTGCTCTTCATGGGTGTCTTTTATCATTTGCGCTACCCTCTTTTCGCTCTGGATAAAGTGATCAAGAAAGCCAAAAGCAATCTGATTTTCCAAACCATGATTCGTGGCGCGCTCACCAGTCCGGAATTGAGTGACGATTATCATTTCTGGAACACTGAGATATTCAATCGTCCGGATTTTCCCAGCATGTACTTTATTGAGAAAAATTATGCGGGTGATCCCACCAACTGGTGGATCCCCAATCACGGCGCCATGGAAGGAATGCTGCGCAGCTCAGGCCTGGAAATTACGGCTCATCCGGAACAGGAAACATGGGTGTGCGCGCCGTCTCACGTCACCAAAGATGACGGCAAATATATTTTGGACCACGAATTAGCGGGCACGCTGTAACCGGCCCAGCTCTTATTGCAAAGGTGCATGCATGGTTGAAGCAGTCATGTTGTGGAATGAGCCCAATAATCTTTCGCACTGGGATTTCAAGCTTGATCCCGAGTGGAAGATGTTTGCCAGCATGATCATCGCTGCCAGCAAGGCCATTCGCAAGGAAAATCCAGCGCTGCCCATTGTGCTGGGCGGCATTTCCCCCATTGATCCAAATTTCATTGAACTGCTCGGCTCATATGGCGTGCTGGACGCCGTGGACGTGGTCTCCTTGCACGGCTTTCCCCTCGACTGGAACCACTGGCAAATTCAGGAGTGGCCAAAGAAGATTGATGAAATCCGCGCGGTGACAAATAAACCGATCTGGGTTTCTGAAGCTGGTGTCTCTTCTTTTGGCGCCGAAGAAGTCCAGCAATTTGGATTGCAACGCACTGCGGAACTGTTGCTGCCTATCGTGGATCGCGTGCATTGGTATAGTCTGTTGGACCTGCCTGCAACCTGGTCTGCGACCACGCGCCATAAAGAAGCGGAAGGCAGCGCATATTATCGCCATTACTATATGGGGCTTCTGCGTGAAGATGGCTCGCCGAAACTTGCCGCAGAATCTTTTCCTGCAGGCATGGGCATCTGCCAGTGGTTTCACTATGAAGATCCGCGACTTGATCTTGCGGTGGAGTGGCTGCAGCGTCTTGGCGTAAAACATCTGCGCACCGGCATTAGCTGGGCAGACTGGTTTCGAGAAAATTCTGAGGCCTGGTTTG
>DASZMF010000829.1:0-6127 GCA_035552035.1 Candidatus Angelobacter sp. | reverse complement strand
GACCTCGCGGCGTTTCTGGTAAGCGACTACTCCGGCTACATCAATGGCGAGCAGATCACCATGGATGGCGGCGAGCAACTCAAAGGCTCCAGTGAATTTGACCATCTGGGCAGTCTGCTGACGGAAGAACAGTGGCAGATGATGAAGCCGAAGAAAAAAGCGTAAAACGATGAGAGCGGCTGCGCGCTGCGGCTCTCTACACAAACGGCTTTCTGCGATTACAATTTCTAGGTATTCAAAAGTGCATATTTTAAGGAGCGTTCATGGCTGGAGTTAAGCTGATTGTGATGTATCCGCAGCCGAAAGATGTTGCGGCGTTTGAAAAAGTGTACCAGGCAGAGCATGTACCGATGGCCGTATCTAAGCTGGAGGGCAAGACCAAGCTGGTGGCGACGAAGGTGATTGCATCGCCGCAGGGAACACCGCTGTACTATCGCATTGCTGAAGTTTACTTCCCTTCCATGGAAGCGCTGCAAGCCTGCGCCGCGTCAGAAGGCGGCAAGCAAACGCTGGGACACGCCGCGCAGATTTCCTCTGGTGGTCCGCCGGTAATGCTGATTGCAGAAGAAGAATCTTTCAGTTTCTAAGCCAACAAATCCTGCGCTGAATATTTCGGTATTCAGCGCAATTTTCCAGCAGCCGCAACTCGAGCGCGGTGCATCCCAGGGTTGAAATGAAAGCTATACAAGTACAAAAAACCGGCGGGCCAGAAGTGCTCACGCTGGTAGATCTCCCCGTCCCCAAGCCAAAGCCGAATGAAGCACTGGTAAAGATTGCTGCTTCCGGCGTGAATTTTATCGACGTTTATTTCCGCGAGGGCCGCTATCCCGCGCAGCTTCCATTTGTTGATGGGCAGGAAGCTTCAGGGACGGTGACGGAAATAGGCAACGAAGTAGAAAACATTAAACCCGGCGATCGCGTGGCTTACAGCAATGTGATTGGCACATACGCAGAATATGCGGTTGTTCCCGCTAACCGGCTGGTGCACGTGCCTGACAAAATTACCGACCAACAAGCTGCGGCGGCAATGTTGCAGGGCATGACCGCGCATTATCTGATCAATACGACCTATCCGCTCAAGAAGGGCGAGACTGCATTGATTCACGCGGCTGCCGGCGGTGTGGGACAGCTGCTGGTACAACTTGCGAAGATGATTGGCGCACGCGTGATCGCCACGGCTGGCACGGAAGAAAAAGCCAAGCTGGCGCGCGAAGCCGGCGCGGACGAAGTGATCCTCTATACCACGCAAGATTTTGAAGCCGAAACCAAACGCCTGACTGACGGCAAAGGGGTACATGTGGTGTATGACGGCGTGGGCCAGAGCACGTTTGAAAAAGGCCTGAACTGCCTGCGCTTGCGCGGACACATGGTGGTCTTTGGCGCGTCCAGTGGGCCGGTGCCTCCGGTGGATGTGGTGAAAAATCTCATGGCAAAGGGATCACTGACGTTGACGCGGCCCAGCCTGATTCATTATGTGAGCACACGAGAAGAGCTGGAAGAGCGCGCTGGCGATGTGCTGGGGATGATTGCCTCAGGCAAGCTGAAGCTGCGCATCGATCATGTGCACAAGCTGGAAGAGGCTGCTGAGGCGCATCGCGATCTGGAAGGCCGGAAGACTACGGGCAAGATTTTGTTGATCCCGTAATTACCTTTCTGATGAGACGCAGCAATGCTGCGTCTCTACATTTTGAACTTTCTATTAGGGTGAAGGAATTTTATGTCGACGCTTGGATTTATTGAATACGAAAAAGCCAGCCCTGAAGTGCGCGCTGTCTATGACGACATTATGGCCACGCGCAAGACTGACAAAGTAACAAATTTCTGGAAGGCGCTGGCGCATGATCCGGTGCGACTGAAACGCACGTGGGAAGACACCAAAGAAATTATGGGCGCAGGCGCGCTTGATCCGCTCGTGAAAGAGCTGCTTTACCTGGCGGTGAGCATCAGCAACCAGTGCGATTACTGCATCGCCACACATACGGCGGCTGCGCGCAAGAAGGGCATGACGGAGCCAATCTTCAATGAGATGCTGGCGGTGATTGGTCTGGCTAATTCCAATAATCGCCTGGTGGCAGGGTTGCAGATCGAGACGGACGAACAGTTTAAAGCGATTGGGTAACTTCACAGGCGCGGCAAATCACAAGTGAGTAAAACTTATGGGTGTATTGCGAACCTGGTTTGGTCCAAGTCGAAAAGAAATCTGGCAGCAGTTCTGCGCGCAGACAGGCTCAAACTTTGTTGAAGGCGGCTTTTGGAAAAGCGATAAAGTTGAAGCCGCGCACAATCAATGGACGGTCACGCTGGACCTGTATGTCGTTTCAACCGGCAAGTCCTCAGTCACTTATACGCGTATGCGCGCACCTTATGTGAATCCAGATAGCTTCCGCTTTACGATTTACCGCAAAGGCATCTTCACTGAAATTGGAAAATGGTTTGGCATGCAGGATGTGACCGTCGGCTATGAAGATTTTGACCGCGATTTTGTGATTCAGGGTAACGATGAGCAAAAGCTGCGGAAACTGTTTTCCAGCCAGAAGATCCGAGACTTGATTGCCGTCCAGCCTGATATTTCTTTTTCAGTCAAAGATGACGAAGGATTCTGGAGTAAAAATTTTCCAGAAGAGGTTGACGAACTTTATTTCCAGGTGGTGGGCGTAATCAAAGACGTTGAGCGGCTGAAGCTTCTTTATGACTTGTTCGCGGAAACGCTGGATGAATTGTGCCGCATGGGTTCAGCGTATGAGCAAGCACCGCCGGTAAAGCTGTAAGCTTGTCGTTGTTAGATTAAAGCTGCATCATAGGTGATGGGAAGGGCAAGCACAGCTTCGCAGCCGGTGCGGTCAGAGCGGTTGGCGAGTTGCAGTATGCCGCCGTGGGCTTCAGCAATCTGGCGGCTCAGTATCAGGCCGATACCGCTGCCGCCATGTTTGGTGGTAAAGAACGGCACAAAAAGATTGTCGCTGTTGAGCAGTCCGGGGCCTTGGTCAAGGATGAAAACTTCAACGCTGCGTGCGTTGGTGCGCCAGCCAATCTCAACCGAGCCCGGATGTTTCAGCGCAGGATCAAGCGAAGCGTCCACGGCATTGCGGATCAGGTTGATCAGCACTTGCTCAATCTGGTCAGGATCGGCGTCCACGATGACTGGCGGCCCTTCCAGCGTTTTAACCTGCAAACGGCGCTCAAGAGATGCGGCGCGCTGCACCAGGGGGCCAATATCGAGTCGGCTGGGCGTGGGCGAAGGCATTCGAGCCAAACGTGTATAGGCCTGCATGAAGCGGTTAAGTGATTCCACGCGATTTTCAATTACGCGGAGTCCCTGCTGCATGTCCTGAGCAACGTCTTCTGGCAGTGCAGCGCGTTCAGTGAGCGAGCCGAGCGTTCCGGCAATGGACTTGATGGGCGCAAGTGAGTTGTTCAGCTCGTGGCCAAGAACGCGGATAAGCCGTTGCCATGCCTGACGCTCTTCTTCACGCAGAGCGCGGCTAAGATCGGAGATGATTAACAGTTGGTGCGGCACGCCGTTCTCACGAAATTCTGTGTGGCTGATGGCCCAACGGCCATGCTTGCCGGGAAAAGTCATCTCCACGGTCTGCGGGCCGGGAGACTGGACAAACTCCTGCAGTCCGAGTTCTTCCGCGGTGAGACCCAGCATGCGCGGCGCGATGCGTCCCATCAACTGTTCGCCTGCCCGATTCACAATACGCAGGCGCTGTTGCTGGTCAAAGGTAAAGACCGCCACATCAATCTCCATCATTACTTCTTTGAGGAGTGCTGTGGCTTCCAGCGCGCTGATTTTTTGCTGCTGCAGCCGGATTGCCAGGGAGTTGATTTCGTAAATCAGGTCAGCCAGAGAATCTTCACGGCCGCCGCCGCGCAGGCGAAAGGAGAAATCTTCTTCGCGGATGGCCGCCACCATGTTGGAGAGCGTCTGCATGGGCCGGACGATTTGCGCATGAAGCATTGAGCTGCCAATCATCCAGGCAACCACAATAAATAGTGTGACTGTCCATTTCAGCTCAATTGAATGGTTCCCTATCCAGAGAAACAATTCTGCAACGACTGCTCCAGGCAAGCTGATAAGCAATGTCATCAGGAGGATGCGGGTATCAAAATTGAGCTTGATCCGTCTGTCCAGCGATTTTGCGGTGAGGCTGCGGACGGGTTGAAAGTGCGGGTCAGACGCCATACTTTTGCATGCGGCGATAAAGAGCGCTTCGGCTCAAACCAAGCGCTTCCGCCGCATGGCTGATATTACCTGAATGGCGCGCCAGAGCCTTCTTGATCAACAGATTTTCAACTTCTTCCAGACTCAAATCCTCGATCTTGGCAGAAGCTGTTTTATCACTCTCCAGTCCAAGATCAGCAGGCTGAATCTGTTCACTGGTGCTCATCAGGACAGCGCGTTCGGTCGAGTGGTCCAGTTCGCGCACGTTTCCCGGCCATGGATGTTCGATCATCTTCTGCAACGCCGACGGATCAAAACCTTTTACCGGTTTGCGATATCGCTGCGCATATAGCTTGAGAAAATGCGCAGCCAGCAATGGAATATCTTCTTTGCGTTCGCGCAATGGCGGAATGGGCAGCTCAACTGTATTCAGTCGAAAGAGGAGATCAGAGCGGAAGCGGCCTTCAGCGCTTTCCAGTTTCAGATCAGCATTCGTGGCGGAGATTACGCGAACGTCAACGCGGTTCGTTTTAGAGGATCCCACGCGCTCCATCTCGCCGGTTTCCAACACGCGCAGAAGCTTGGCCTGCTGCTTGAGTGGGACATTGGCGATTTCGTCAAGGAACAGTGTGCCGCGATCGGCAAGTTCAAACCGGCCAACGCGGTCCACACGTGCGTCAGTAAATGCGCCTTTTACGTGGCCAAACAGTTCGCTCTCAAACGTTCCTTCAGGAAGTCCGCCGGTGTTCACGGTAATCATGGGGCGCCCGCTGCGCGAAGAGAGCGCGTGCAGCGTTTGTGCCACTACTTCTTTGCCCGTGCCATGTTCGCCAGTAATCAAAACGTTGGCATCACTAGGCCCGATGCGGCTCAGCAGCGTCAGCAGCGGCTCCATGGCTTTTGATTCCGCAATAAACACAGGGCGATTCTGCGCGCGCAGTAAACTGTTTTCTGCTTCCAGCCGTTCCGCGCGACGAATGGTGCGGTACAAATCCACTTGCGTGCGAATAATGCTGAGCAGGCGATGATTGTCCCAGGGCTTTTGGATAAAATCTCGCGCGCCGCGGCGCATAGCTTCTACGGCAAGTTCCACACTGCCCCAGGCGGTCATCACAATCACAGGCAGCTTACTGTCAATGGCCTGCACGCGGGAGAGCAGGTCAATGCCTTCCTGGCCTGAAGTGGTGTCACGCTGGTAGTTGAGGTCCATCAAGAGGACATCAAATTCATTACGCTGTACCGCTTCTAACGCCGAACCCGGCGTGCTGACGGTTTCCGTGGCGTAGCCTTCGGCTTTAAGCAGCAGGCGCAACGCTTCGCGAACATCAGACTGATCGTCCGCGATTAGAACGCGGATCGGCTCAGATTTGGCCGCAACGTTGCTCACCACTTCCTGCGCTTTGGTTGACACCGATTCTCCCACTTCACAAATCCCACTTCACAAATCAAAGATCACAAATTGAAATTCACAATTTGAAGACCATTCGCTCATAGCCGTTTATTTATCACTGCGCGGCCGCTACTGGAACCACGGCCGAGTCTTCCACCACCCATCCGTCTTTGAGCTGGATAAGGCGGCTCCCATACGCGGCGTTTGCTTCAGAATGCGTTACTTGAATAATAGTGGTTCCCTGCTGGTTCAGCTTGCGAAATAATTCCATGGTTTCTCTGGCTTGTCCGGAATGGAGATTGCCGGTTGGCTCGTCTGCCAGAATGAGCTTGGGATTGCCGGCGACAGCGCGCGCTACGCCCACTAGCTGCTGCTGTCCGCCCGAGAGCTGGTTCGGATAAAGATCTTTCTTACCCACAATCTGGAAGCGGTCCAGAATGTCCGCCACCATTGACGCTCTTTGTGCGCGTGGAATATCACGGTAGGAGAGCGGGACGTCAATATTTTCCTGCACGGTCAGATTATCCAGAAGATGATAGCTCTGGAACACAAAGCCCACGAACCGGCGATTC
>DASZMF010000828.1:0-1871 GCA_035552035.1 Candidatus Angelobacter sp. | reverse complement strand
ATCTGATTCTGGCTGCGCGTTATGAGAAGGTGCGGGAAGACGGTGCGGTACGCAGCCAGGCGGTGCTGGTGGCGTCAACTGGGAAGGGCGTCGCAATGTGCTGGCCGTCGAGTTGGCGCACAAAGAGACGGCATCGACATGGAGAGATCTGCTGCTATCGCTGCGGCAGCGGTCTTTGCAGGGTGTGGAGTTCGTGGTCAGTGATGACCATGCCGGTCTGAAACGTGCGATTCAGGAAGTGTTGCCGGAAGCTGTTTGGCAACGCTGCTATGTGCACTTTCTGCGCAATGCGCTGGACTATCTGCCGCGCAAAGCCAATGATGACTGCCTGCAAGAGCTGCGTTGGATCTATGATCGGCGAGATGCACAGGAGGCGCGGCAGGATCTCGCGGCGTGGCTGTTGAAGTGGGGCAAGCGGTGTCGGACTGCACTCATTTCCTGGAATAGGTTCGTCGATTTTTCAATAGCTTACAGGAATTCACTGCAATAAATGTTGCACTGAATTCCTGGAATGCTGTACTCTTTTCGGCTCTGGCGCAATTTTGGTGCAAGCGTGAGTTACGCCGCTAGTGGCAGAATTCGGGATCGAAGATCTCTCGCGCCAGGTTCGGATACACAGGCAGACTATGGCAGGAATCCGTCGTGGTCACAAAGGCGCGCCGCCGAACGCACAGCAAATTGTCTTCGCGCACCATGCGTAAGACCCGCTTATGATTCACGTCGAAATTGCGCCGCTGCAACTCGGCCGTGATCCGGCGGTAGCCGTAGCTGGGCGATTCCAGCGCGATCTCCTGTATTTCAGCGCGCAAGTCCATCTCCACTGGGATGCCCGGGCGCGGCCAACGCCAACGGTAAAAGCCGGCTCGGTTCAAGCCCATCATGGCGCACAAATGCGGTCACCGCTTTGTTTTCCCCCGCGGCTTTGTACTTACGGATTTCTTCAAACAAGCATCCGCGCCATTGACGACGGTTGGCGGGTGATGATCCTTGAAATGCTGTAAGGCTTTTTTTAAAAAATCATTCTCCATCGTGAGCTGGCCAATCTTGCGCTCCAGCTCCGCGATGCGCCGCGCATCGTCCAAGCCGGGTGTGTCCACCCCGCGCCGACCAATCCCGGGAAAGGCCAATTCACCTTTGGCTCGCCACTCACTGCGCCACCGCTCTAGCAGTTTCGGGCTGAGCTGGTATTTCCGCGCCACCTCAGCATTCGTCGCTCCTGTGTCCAACGCACGCATCGCCGTGATCTTCAGATCGCGGCTGTAAACAGCTCGGGACAAATCCATTCCTCTCTCCGTTCAATGCATTTGTTCCCTTAACTCGCTGTCTCACTTTTGGGGTTCACTCCAAGTTCGAATCCCGCCCTTCCATACATCTGCCGCTTGACAGTTTTCAGCCGGTTGATGTGACCCTCCACCGGACCATTACTCCATCTGTGCTCTACCGCGTTTTCTACTGCCTCCCGATCCCTCTTCAATTGCCGCACAAATTTGCTGATTGCGGCGATGCCAGCGGTTTCCGCCTCCTCAATCCAGCGTCTTAAACTCGCAACCTTGCCGCCTCGCAGGATGCTGCGAAAGCTCAGCACCAGGTGACGCATCGTGACGAAATCCGGTGTCCGCTTCAGAACCTCCACGATCTTGCTCTGCCGCTTGTTCAGCAGCGTTTGCGGTTTACTTAGCAGCGCCGCCGCCTCTTGTGGCGAAACGTGCCGCATCGCCGATGCTGCGGAGTGATTCCTTTCCGTTGGTTCTGTCGCGGCCATCTCCATGCGTTTGGCGGCGCGCTTCTCTTTATGCCACGGCTGCAAAAATCTACTGAGTGAGGTGTAGCTCCCGATATAGCCCAGCTTGCGAATCTCAACCAGCAGCTTG
>DASZMF010000827.1:0-2494 GCA_035552035.1 Candidatus Angelobacter sp. | reverse complement strand
CTCGCGGTGGTTGAGCTTCAAAGTTTCTCCAGCCAGGTAAAAGCGGCATTCACCCAACAGGAGATGATCGCAAAACTAACTTCGTTCTTCGGATTCCTCGCGCTGATCCTGGCATCCATTGGTCTTTATGGAGTTACTTCCTACACCGTAGAGCGCCGCACAAGCGAAATTGGCATTCGCATGGCCCTGGGCGCAGACCGTGTTGATATGCTGGGAATGGTTTTGCGCGGCGCATTTATACAGGTTGGAATTGGGCTTGCCATCGGTATTCCAGTCACGATCTTTGGTGGTCGCGTCATGTCCAGCCAGTTATACGGGGTCAAGCCTTATGATCCGCTGGTTTTATCCGTCACCACAATCGTGCTGGCAGCCGCAGCGTTTGTTGCAGCCGTGATTCCCGCTCGACGAGCGGCTAATACAGAACCTATGCTGGCATTGCGCACGGAGTAAATATCTCTGCGGCTAATCTTCAGTTCTCTTCAGGATTATGCCAGCCGCCAACGTCCGTGGCTAACCGGTCCGCTTCCTTCGGTCCCCATGATCCAGGTTCGTAAGAATAGGGGGTGGCACTCTTTTTGAGAATAGGCTCCACAACTGCCCAGGCTGCTTCAACGGCATCTTCCCGGACGAACAACATGGAATCTCCATGCATGGCGTCTCCCAATAGACGTTCGTAGGCATCCACTTCATCGGCCGATGGTTCCTCCACAGCAGAAAGCTCTGCGGGCATTGAGACCAGCGCTTTACCCGGACGCTTCACTCGAGCACTCAGACTCAGCGAAATCCTTCCTGGCCCCAGCCGGAAGCGAAAAGAGTTATTGGGTTCCTTGTCCAGGTCGTGGATCGGAGGCTTTCTGAGTTTGACCAGCACTTCCGTAGTTGAGACCGGAAGACACTTTCCGGCTCGAATCAGGAATGGCACACCGGACCATCGCCATGACTGGACTTCCAGCCGCACCGCGGCAAAAGTTTCAACGTTGGAATCAGCCGCGACTCCTTTTTCTTTTTTGTATCCATTGAATTGCCCCAGAACAAGATGTTGCGGATCCAGCGGCGGAATCGTCCGGAAAACCTTGACTTGCTCGTCACGGATCGCATCGCCATGCATTCCAGTGGGAGCTTCCATGGCCAGAAATGCTACGACCTGAAGCATGTGATTTTCAACTACATCGCGAATGGCGCCAGTGGCGTCATAAAATTTGCCGCGCTCTTCAATTCCAAATTTTTCTGCCATCGTGATCTGCACGCTCTCAATAAAATTGCGGTTCCAGATCGGCTCCAGAAAACTATTGGCGAAGCGAAAAAACAAAAGATTGAGCACGGCTTCTTTGCCAAGGTAATGGTCAATGCGAAAAATTCTGGACTCGGGCAAGACGGCATGCAGAGCGGCGTTGAGCTCTTGCGCGGAAGCCAGATCATGTCCAAAAGGTTTCTCCACAATCACACGCGCATTGGCAATGCAGTTTGACTTTGCCAGAGATTCCACCACGCTAGTAAACAGTTCAGGCGGAATAGCCAGATAATGCGCTGGGTGCGTGGCTTCACCCAGCGTTTTCTTCAACAGCTCAAAAGTTTCTGGCTTCTGATAATCTCCGCCGACGTAGCGAATTAGCGTCAGAAGTTTATCTAAAATTTGCTGGTCGATTTTGCCGGCTTGCTGTGCACTGTCGCGCACGCGTTGTTTAAAATCATCTTCGGTCTTCGCGGACCGGGCAACGCCAATCACCGGTATATTCAGGTTTCCGCGCTCAACCATATGATAAAGAGCAGGAAAAATCTTTTTGTGGGCCAAGTCACCCATGGCTCCAAAGATAACCAGCGCATCAGCGGGCGCTGTATCTTCTCCGGGCTTTCCAGTGGCGCTTTGTCTCAGGTCCGGCATATAAATCTCCTTCTAGTTATCCAGCATACGGTCAAGATTGAATGCGGCGCTAATCAAGGCAAGATGCGTGAAGGCCTGCGGAAAATTGCCCAGAGCCTCGCCTTGCGGGCCAGTCTGTTCAGCATACAGTCCCAGATGATTGGCATAGCCCAGCACGCGCTCAAACAGCAACCGTGCCTGATCCAGTTTTTCGGGAAAGGACTGCCCTGCGCGCGTCAAAGCTTCCACCAGCCAAAAGGAACACATGTTGAATGTGCCTTCTTCGCCCGGAAGCCCGTCAATCCGCGGTTGCGGAGGATAACGATGCACAAGACTGTCACTCACCAGACCGCCTTCCTTTGGATTTTTGAGAATCGCATCAATCGTGCTGATCATTCTGGGATCAGTCGGCGCCATGAAAAAAACCAACGGCATAATTAAAAGTGAAGCATCGAGATCGTCACTGCCATAAAACTGAGTGAACGCTCCGCGTTTTTCATTCCAGCCCTTGATCATTACCTCTTCATAGATGCGATCCCGCTCCGTCTTCCATCGCTCGCGGTTTGCCGGAAGCGCTCGCTTGTAAGCCAGCCGGACGCCTCGGTCCAGCGCCACCCAACTCATGACTTTTGA
>DASZMF010000826.1:0-12389 GCA_035552035.1 Candidatus Angelobacter sp. | reverse complement strand
CCCCAGAGAACGCGCTCCCGGAGATAACAAAAAAGAAAATGCCGACGATAAAGTATGTAAATTTTTTCACTGTGCTCCCCATCCGTCAAAGTCGCTGGTTGCAATGTCTCAGCGCGCTCCCGGAAGGGTTGAACATTACGCGCTGATGACTTTTGTAATCGCACTGGATAAGTGCACGAGGGGGGCCAAATCTATGCACACAGAATCAATCACATATGAGGCAAAGTTTGCTTATCTATGCAAAAGGTTGCAGGGGAAAGTCCCAATTTTTTGGCACTGGAGAACCGCAGGACATATGTAACCTACATTTAGTATCCTCTGTAAACCATTGAAAATAAATGGTATAAGTAGAAATAGACGATTGACGCCAGCGTGGTCTGGCAAGCGCTCAATGGCTGACGAATTGCACTTCTCTTTAGTTCGCGGTATTAGCTGCTGCGTGGTGCGCTGATCTTTTTATGAATGGTATGCAACAGTTTTCATCACAAGTCTGGGAATCTTCTCAAAGTCAGGCGTCCGCCAAGGCTGACGCGCCTTCCCGTGCGCTTGCTGGTGAGGCCTTGCCGCGTCCGCACGTACTGTTTCTCATCGATCATCTCTTATCTCTGGGTGGCGGAGAAACAAATCTTCTAAAAGTTGTGCAGTTGTTGCCTCCGGAACTGGTGCGCTGCTCGATTGGGACTTTCCGCATTGATCCTAAAATTCGCGCAAGCATCTCAGTGCCGGTCCATGTCTTCCCCTGGAAACGTGTTTATCACCTTGACGCACTAAAAGCGGCAGGCGCACTGCGCAAGGTGATCCGCGATGAGAATGTGGATATTGTTCAGACTTATTTTGAAACGTCGAACCTGTGGGGCGGCCTGGTTGCCAAGCTGAGCGGCGCGCTGCTTCTCTCGTCACGACGCGACATGGGAATTCTGCGGAAAGCCAAACATGAACTTGCTTACGGGTTGGTGAACCGCCTTTCCGACCGGGTACTCGCAGTCTCAGAAGAGGTAAAGCGATTTTGTATTGACGCTGAGGGTATTGCGCCAGAAAAAATTTCTGTGGTTTATAACGGCGTTGATCTCCGGCACATTGCCGCAGAAGAAGCATTGGAGAATCCGTTTAAAAATGCGGAGTGGGCCAGGGCCCGGCATATTGTTACCTGCCTGGGCAATTTCCGGCGGGTTAAAGGCATTGATGTATTTATTCGCGCGGCCCAGCGCGTATGCCGTGAATTGCCAGATGCTGTATTTCTAATCGCAGGCAGCGCCTATGAAGGCGACTACACAACAGAAATCAAAGAGATGATCCGCAACATGGGCCTGGAAAAAAACGTTAAGCTGCTGGGCTTTGTTGCCGATCCTGTTCCGCTGCTCAAGATGAGCAATGCGTTTTGCCTGCTCTCCCGCAGTGAAGGCTTCTGCAATGCCTTGCTGGAAGCGATGGCGTGCGGTGTTCCTTCCGTCGTGACGCGCGTTGGCGGCAATCCTGAGGCCATTAACGAAGGCGAAAATGGCTTTATGGTGGAAGTGGAAGATGATGCCACCGCTGCTGAACGGCTGCTCTTTCTCTTGCGCAATCCTGAGCGCGCAATCCAGATAGGCCACGCCGGACGGACCGTGGCACAGACGCGATTCAGCGCGGAAACGATGATCAATAACTTAATTGGACTTTATCGTGATCTGCTGGCGGAAAGAGATAGCAAGCGGTAGGCTCGGCAAAGTTATCAGCAGTTCAGGTGAGAACAAGTTCCCTGTCAGGAAGACTTTTCCAGCTGTTTTTTCTCACCTGGCTTCTCTGGATTTGCCAGCCAACTCTGCCAGCGCCGTTTCATTTTTTGCCAACTCCCAGCCAGCAATTGAGCGAGAAGCCCTTTAGCGGCGCTCCAAACCACGGCATAATCAAAGATGAGTGGAGAGAAATTCCCTTTTGAATCCACCATGTGATACTCGCAAACGTTGACTCGTGGAATCAGGAAAGGATCGCAGTCGCGTGTCCATACGCCGGGTACCTGGTTGAGAAAAGCGAATTTGTATCCGGTCCTTGCCACCAGCCCGCGCACCGGTTCAGAGCAATCTCCGTTGGGATAAGAAAAGAGCAAACAGGGTGCATTTAGATTCTGCTCAATCAGCGTACGCGACGAAGTAATTTCCTGCTCCGCCTGGGTCACGGGAATCACGGTAAGAATTTCATGCGTGCTGGTGTGCGAACCAAACCGCACGCCGCCAGCATGTAACTCTGCAATTTGCTCCCAGGTCATGGTGCGGTCAACGGCTGCGGATGAATGAAGCGCTGTGCGCGAGGCAGTTATCTGGCCAATCTGGCGCTCGCGCTCAGCGGCGGGCAGTTCTTTTAATTTTTCGATCGCCTGCTCAATATAGCTGGGGTCGCACTCAGCGCCATCTGCGGACATCCCACTATCGAGAGCGGCTGCCGTGCGCTCCGGCCAGAACGGCAACTCAGTCCCAGTTTTTTCCGGGACAATAAAAATCACTATCGGAGTCTTATACTGGCGGGCTGCGGGATAGGCTGCAGAGGCATTGTCAGACCAGCCATCGTCAAAGGTTACGGCCAGTTTGAGTTTTCCGTCTGTAGACCATTCTGGTCCGCGCATCACGTCAATAAATTCGCAGGTGTCGGTTGCGTATTTTAGAAAGCTGGAAAACGTACCACTGCTCACTATCATTCCCGGCAATGACGCTGTCTGTTGCAGCTCAGAGCTGTTCAATACGCGATGAAAGGTGAGAACAATGGCGCCATGGCGTTGCACCCACTTTTTGGCCAGGTAGAGCATGCCAGACGCGCGCAGCAAACTGGCCCAGAACATTTTTCCCTGGGCGCGCAGCGGCGGTCTTGTGAATGGCCTTGCCATCTTATTTTAGATTTAAACGCCTTCGCGTTAAATTGCGCGCAATCCTCGTCGACGAAACTCTAATGCTTCTTCACGTTTGGGGAAAGTGAAATAGCTGCCTTGTGCGTGGTCCATATGCGTTGCCACGGCTTCATTCGTCTGCAGGCTGCGTACAACCTTGGCCATGCAGTGCGCGCCATGGCGCTTGCTCTTGCGGATCAGATTATGCAGAGACTCGCCGGGCGTTACTGGCAAAGACTCTTGCAGCAATGCGTCACCTTCATCCACTTTGGCTGCCATGTAATGGATCGTCACGCCCAGCTGCTGTTCACCATGATAGAGTTGCCAGAATGTCGGCATCATGCCTTTGTAGCGAGGTAGCGGCGCATGGTGAATATTGATGCAGCCACGCGGCGGAATGCCCAGCAGTTTTTCTTTCAGGATGTACGGACAAGCCACTGAGATCAAGAGATCTGGCGAACGCTGCTGCAATGGATCAGTGAATGCAGCGTCGTTTGGATTATCTACGGATTCGTATGGGATGCCATACGCCTTGGCCAGTTGCTCGATGGAATAAAATTTTTGTGACGCACGGCTGCGCGGCAGCTTTGCCAGCACTTTCGCCATGCCTGCCTGTGCGACGAGCCTGGTCAAGCCGGGCAGTCCGTAAAGCCATTTCAGTTCCTGCAGCAGCTGCACCCTGGAGCGTTTGCCCATGGCGCGGCAGCAGGAGATACGCGTGATCTCAAAATCACCGGCGTAGTTCTGCAAAAATTCTTCAAAAAACGGCAGGATATAAAGCGAATCTTCCTGTGTAAGAAATTCAATTTTCATCGCCGGGCCCTCACAGTCTGCCAGGTTACATATTTGCGGCCACGGCAGATTTCAATCATGCTCACCAGCGCCGCGGCGTTGAGCGTACAGAAAAAGAGCGGGATGCCCAACGGCTTCCACTGCCGATGCAGAGGAAGCAACATGTTCAAAACTGCAGCAGCATAAAAGAACAGTTGCAATGCCAGGATCGCGCGGTACAGCGAAATATCCAGCAGCACGAGATTGGCTGCCAGCAGAACGATCAGGAAGAGTGGAACCATCCAGCGCATGATCTTGTGTGACCAGAGCTGAAAGGCTGTCCAGGCAAACTTCCATGGCTGGAGCAGATCTGAGACGCTGAGCAAGCCACGCATAGCTCGCGTTACTACTCGCACGCGCATCGAAAACTCTTCTGCCGTGGACTGTGTTGTTTCTTCATACGCCAGCGCGCGATCTTCAAACACCACTCGGTAGCCTTTTTTGATGGCCTGTAGAGGCTGAACCAGGTCGCTGATGATGTCCGCAGGCAACTCTGTGTATGCAATCTTGCGTACCGAATAGATGCAGCCGCAGCAGCCAGTGATGGTGCGTATGCGGGACTGCATCTTCTTGATCATATTTTCATAGTTCCAGAATGCCATGCTGCCCAGGCCCGTCGCGGATTGATCAGTAGGATCAAAATACTGGTAGCGTCCGCTTACCGCGCCTACTGAGGCGTCTTGATAATTACACGCCATGTAGAGCAGGGCTTTGGATTGATAAACGGCCGTGGCGTCAGAGAATACAATCACCTCGCCGGTGGCCTCTTTGATTCCCTGATTCTGCGCGTGGGTTTTGCCTTTGCGCTCGGTCATTCTCACCAGACGAACGCGCTTGTCAGGAAAGGTGCTTACAATTTCATCGGTGCGGTCAGTGGAGCAATCGGATAGCACAAGAATTTCCAGCTTGTCAGCCGGGTATTCCAACGCAAGCGTCTGCTCGATCTTGCGGGCAATCGCTTCTTCCTCGTTATAGGCGGCGATTAATACGGAGATGCGCGGGCAATATCCGGGCTGCGACTGCCGGCTGCGCACAAACAAGCCAATGATCGCCAACAACAATGGATATCCGGCATACACATAAACCAGCAGCAGAGCGGCCAGCCAGAAAACTATCCTGGCCACGCCTGCTGTGCTGCTTCCAAATTGCATTAACAATACTGCGAACATTCTTTTCTACTTCTCCTACCGAATGCAGATGACTTCAGCTTTGGGCTTGCCAGTGTTTCCCACGGCAACGCTCGGCTTGCGTTTGGTTTCGCCCACTATGGACTCCATCACGGATTCTTCTGACTGCTTGTCAAAGTACATGCGCTGCCAGACTTCAATCATCAGGAGCGCCCAGATTTTTAAGGCGTTGTCGCGACGGTTTTCCTGGTGGTCACGGATCAACGTTTGCACAGCTTCGGGCTGGAATATCCCACGGCGTTCGAGTGCAGCGGGCGACAAAAATTCCTTGATTACCGGCTGGAGCTCTCCATTGATCCACTGCGGCAGTGGAGGATTGAAGCCCATTTTCTTCTTGGTCAATACTTCATTAGGCAGAATGCCGCGCATGGCTTCGCGAGTGATCCACTTAGTGGTCATGTTGCGGACTTTCATGCGCTGCGGCACCTGCATGGCAAATTCAAGCAGCTTGTAATCGGTAAACGGTGCGCGTACTTCCAGTGAGTTAGCCATGGACATGCGATCAGCGTATTCCAGGCAGTTGCAGCAGAGGAATGATGCGGCGTCCACATAACCCAGGCGGCTGGTGGGTTCCAACTGCGCGCCCCGGCGGAAGAACTGGCGGAGGAAATCTCCGGAGTTGCGATCACCGACGGAGGCGGCAAAGCCGGGAGCGTACAGGTCGCGCTTCTCTGCTTCAGAAAAATAGCCGACCCAATCGATGTACATATCTTCTTCTGCCTGCCATGCTGACTGCGCAAACTCGCGCACGCGGCGGAAACCGTGGCGCCCGTCAGTAGCATCATGCATGAAGCCGGAAAGACGCGCTACCAGCCCCTTGGTGATGAACTGTGGTAACTGGCGATATTTTCGGGCCAGTGAAGCGCCGGCATAACGCACATAACCGCCAAAAAGCTCGTCACCGCCGTCCCCGGAGATGGCCACGGTCACGTGCTTGCGCATCTGTTGCGTGATGACATGCTCAAGAATCGCCGTGGGATTACCGAACGGCTCATCAAAGTGGCGGACCACCTTGGTCATGTAAGCGGCGCAGGCTTCGTCGGCTTGCAGAATGTGATGGTCAGTACCGAATTTCTTGGCCACAAGATTCGCGACCGGGAGTTCATCGTAAAATTTATTGTTTTCAAATCCGATGGTAAAAGTCTTTACCTGATCGACGCTATTCTTTGAGGCGAATGCCGTGATGGCGCTTGAGTCCAGGCCGCCACTGAGAAACAGGCCTAGAGGAACGTCGCTGATCATGCGCAGCTTTACCGATTCTTCCATGAGCTCGCGCGCGCGATCAATCATGTCATCGTCTGACATTTGCAGCGGCTTGCCCGCGGTCTCGGCTGCGTCCCAATATTTCCAGACGCGCTTGCGCAGTTCGCCATCCGGCGCAACCAGAATTTCCATGGCTGAGCCCGGGCCCATCTTCCGCACGTGTTTAAAAGCTGTGGAAGGATACGGGAAATAGAGATACGTCAGATAATCGTGCAGCGCCACGGGATCAAGCTCCGCCGGCACTCCAGCTTTGAGGATGGCTTTGATCTCAGAGGCAAAAACAAATTTGTTGCCGCTATGTGAGTAGAAGAGCGGCTTCTTGCCCAGATGGTCTGTGGCCAGCAGCATGCGGCGATGTTTCTGGTCCCATATAGAGAAGGCAAACATGCCGCGCAGCTTGGTTACAACTTCATTGCCCCACTCTTCGTATCCGTGGACGATGACCTCAGTATCTGAGTGCGAGCGGAATTGATGACCGGCGGCGACCAGTTGCGTGCGCAGTTCCTGAAAGTTATAGATCTCGCCGTTGAAGGTGATCCAGATGGATTCATCTTCATTGCACATGGGCTGGTGGCCGGCCGATGACAGGTCAATGATGGAGAGCCGGCGATGCTGCAGGCTGACCCAGACCGAGCCCTGCGACAGGGCAAAATACTTGAGGCCGCCGTCATCCGGCCCACGGTGATGGAGTTCCAGCCCACATTTTTCATCCGCGGGCGAGTTCCCGATTTGTCCAAAGATTCCACACATAAACTTTTATTTCACCTTCGCACTATTGCCGCGATGTTTTTTACACCAAAGCCAGGTCCTGCTCATGCATCCATTGTGGCTCAACCACAGGACTTTTACCCTCTGATTCCAAGGCTTCCTGCTTACGTTCGTTTTCGATCATCTGTCCGCGTACCACGCAGGCCATCATGACCCACAGGAATCCGTTGACCTCAATATAGAGCCAGCGGTCGCCAAAGAAGTTGACCACAAATACGCACACCATCAGGAGAAAAAAGCCCAGCCCGAGCGACTTCAAAAATGGATCCTGAGCGCTGGTGTATAGCTTTACTCCGAGCTGGGTCATCTTACCCAGCAAAAACAGGAAGAACAGCAGGCCAAACACGCCCATTTCCACCATGACTTTCAGAAAATAATTGTGCGTGTCTGTATAAATACCCACGCGATGCAGCCATTGATAAGTGTCAAAGCCGGCGCCGATGGCGGGGTTCTCATGGAACAGAACCATGGCGTCATTCCAGATGGTAACGCGGTCCTGGGCAGAAGCATCGAGCTGCTGGTCATCCTTGTCATAGGTCATGAGCACGCGTTCCTGCACTGATGTGGGAACCACGCTCTGCCAGCTCAGGATGAAAACAGTGAGTGCGATGAGTACCCATCGCTGCTTCAATATGCCAAGGAAAAACAGCCCTACAAGAATGCCGGCATAGGCTTCACGCGAGAAGGAAAACAGCAGGCAATAACCGCTGAAGGCAAACAGTCCCCAGAGCGCGAACTTGAGCGCCTTGCGCTTTTGAAAAACTGCCAGCCCCAGGATAAAGAGCATGAACTCAGCTTCAAATGTAGCCACGCCGTTTACGCCGGCATATCCGAGCAGACCGCCGTCACGCACTTCGTAAGAAAAGTGCGAAAGATCACGATCACTCATGGTGCTGTAATAGCCTTTGTCCACTACAAATACAGAGACGCACATCAGAATGACGAGAATCTGAATCTGCTTTACATCTTTGATCACGCTCACCACCACGGCAAACAGAACGAACATGACCATGTAATTTTTCCAGTTGGAAAAACGTGGATCGCTGATGGAAAAAGGCAGCTCTGAATTCAGGAAAAATGCACCGCGCCAGAGCTGTATGTAACAAAAGATGCCGAAGAAGACGAGCAGCTTGTTCAGCGGCGTTTTTACAAAGCGGAAGCCGCCTTTGAACATCGCACCCAGCACAACGCCCAGTAAAAGCAGATCAATCAGCTTGTTGCCGGCGGGCATATCCAGCAGCTTGTAGCGGATGGTCTGCAACGGAAGCAGCGGCACCAGAAAATACAGGCCTGCCTGCGGCCGCCAGAAAAGCGACAACAGAAACGCGACGACTGCTCCCAGATACAGAGCCAGAGGAACTAAACCTTCTAAGCCAAAATGCATGGTTAGGTCCTCTCCGTGGTGGCGGTTATCGGCTTCAAAACTGGTTCGCTGGATGTATGCAGACGGCCAGTGAGCGCTGTCCATATATCGGTCAGGAGAGCACGCACGCGACCATCAATGGCAAACAGAACTCCGGCGTAGAGAACAAGAATCAAACTTCCCTTAGCGACGGCGCTCAGCAACGGCGTTTCTATCGGCAGCTGCGTTACCAGCCAGGAAGTAACGCCGCCTACGATGGCATAGCGCGCAAAAGCTGCCAGCTCGATCTTGTAAGGCAGCACACTCAAAGATTGATAGGCGAGAAATACCACGATGCCGCCATAACTGACCATGGTGGCGATGGCCGCGCCCAGCAAGCCAATGCGCGGCAGCAAGATAATATTCAGCACAATATTTAAAACGCAGGCGTAAAAAGTGGCTGCGGCAATTTTGGAGGCGCGCTTGTGGATCAGCAATCCTGGTCGGAAATAAATGGTTACAGCAGAAAGCACCAGGCCAATCACGAGAAACGGCAGAAGCGTATGCGCTTCCTGGAATTTCTTGGAAGCCAGCAGAACGATGGCGTCACGCGAGGTTACGATGGCTACGCAAACTACAGCAACACCGACCAGAACAAACTGATCAAGGCTGCGGGCCAGAAAATCCTGCGTGGCCTTTTTGCCTTCAGTGTTCCAGACCTTCATGCAGATGGGGAACAACGCCATTTGCAGCGGAGCCATCATCACATCTTGCAAGTAGATGGCGATGCCATACGCCGCGGCGTAAAAGCCGAGCGATTGTGGTCCCATGTAATGCTGAATAAAGAAGCGGTCACCGGAGTCGAGGACGACCCAGGAGATTTCTGCGGCCATCAGCGGCAGTGAGAATGCTACGGCGGTGCGCAGGAAGCCAAAATCAAACATGCTGAGCGAAAGCAGATCGCGCCGCGCCAGCACTGGCAGATATTGCAGCAGGATCACGCCTTCAACAATGACGATTCCCAGAAAGAAGGCGAAGAATGTTTTCTGCCAGAAGAAAAGCAGTGCGCATGAGAGCCCAATGGTCGCGGCTTTCTGGATGATATCCATCCCGTTGAACAGCCGGGTCTTGTTTTCCATCTGCATCAGGTTCATCTGCATGGAACGCAGCGAGCGGATCATCACCAGGCTGCAAGCCAGCATCAGGGTGCCGCCAGCAGCGGCCCCGAACATCTTCCCTGCTCCGAAGAAAATGGATGCAACGAAAATGGAAGACAGAATCAGCGCAAGAGCAGCCGTGCTGTAAAACAGCGTTGAATAGTAACGTCGCAGCGTATCCGGCTCGGGGACAGCTTCACCCTGCGGATAGTAGCGCTGCACGGAATGTTGAAACCCGAATTTGGAAAGCACTGTCAGCAGCAGGACAGTGTTGGTAATCAGGTTGATGGTGCCGTAATCAGCTACGGAAAATATCCGCGTGAACACCGGAAAAGAGATAAATCCCAGGAGCATAACGGCCACGCGCCCACCTAAGTAGTGAGACGAGTGCCGATAAAGTGTCTTCAATGAGCTCATGGGAATATCAACCTCGAAAAATGCCTTGCCGGTCCGGGGGAGAAAGTTTGCGCGGCCACTCAATGGTGGCCGCGGCATGATTTGTTCGTTTTACAAAATGTGATGCAGCTTCATATACAGTGCGGCTTCCAAGGCGCAGCCTACGATAGAAACGAGCACAGCAACTACCGCGAACCTGACTGAACGCCGGCGATCTGACGCAGCATAGAGTTGCGGTACAGCCGCCAGCAGGGGAACGTTGGCGGGCAGCATGGCTTTCAATTCGCGTTCAAGCTTGAACGAATCACTCATCATGTCTTTGAGATAGGCCAGTGCCAGCGAAAGAGCCAGCGCACCAAAAATGGATCCCATGAACATGAGCGCGCGTTTGGGTTTGAACGGTTTTTCCGGCACCTGCGCCAGATCAAGAATGGTGAAATGTTCAGCCTGCTGTTTTTTCTCCAGGTCGGCGGCCATGCCGGCGGAGAAAGTTTTATCCAGCAGAGACTGGTAATGTTCTTTGGACACGCTGTAATTGCGGTTCAGCTCGGCCATTTCCTGCTCGCGCACCGGAACTGCGTCCACCTTGGTGCGATAAGCGGCCATCTGCTCGGTCATGCGTTTCTGGTCTTCCGTGAGGCGTTTGGATTCACGATCGATCAACTGCAAGCGGACCGACGCAGCAGAGTTATCCTGCACTTCAGCCACGATGGGGGCATCAGCCGGCATTGACTTCAACCGCGCTTCCACTTGCTGCAAACGTGCAGTTACGTCCACCACTTCAGGATGCGCGCTGGTGTAGCGGCTCTGCAGGTCTTGCAGCTGCGCTCTGAGCTGGCGACGTTGATCTTCCAGCTTGGTGCGTTCGGTTACAACTGGCGCAGTTTTGATGGCCACTGATCCGGAGTTATTGCTCTCCAAACCACGCGACAAAAGCGTGCGCTCAACTTCAAGACGATTCAGAGCATCAGCATCAGCCTGGAACTGCCCTTGCAGTTGCGTGAGCGCCTGCATGTTCGCCGGTTGCTGCTCTGGCATTTCACCCAGGTGGCGCATCTTGAATGCGCTCAAACGGGATTCCTGCTCTTCAAGATTTTGCTTTGCTTCCTTCAACTGCGAAGCCAGAAATTCCGTGGTGTCTTCTGCCTGCTGTTCACGGCTTCTCTCATTCCACTCCATAAAACTGGAGGCAAGCTGGTTGGCCACTTGAGCAACCTGCTCACGCTGGCGGCCTTCATATTCAATGGTGAAGGCGCTCAGACCGTTCCCTGAGCTCTGCTTCACGGTAATGGTGATGTCTTTGCGCATGAGTTCGATCAACTCTTCACGCGAGACCTTGCCGCGCAGCTCAGGATAAAGCTGCATGCTGTCAATGATCTGCTGCAGGCGCGTGGTGCTGAGCACCTGCTGCGTGATGGTGTTTAAGCGCTGCGAAGGATCAGAGTTCACCGTGGAGCTAACGTACTTTTCCGAAACTTTCTGCGGATCGACCAGGATGGTGGTCGCAGCCTTGTAGCGGTCGGGCATGAGAAGCACGAAGGCGCATCCCACAAGCGAGAACAAGACTGTGCCCAGGATGATCCAGCCGCGATAGTGCCGCACAGAGCTCCAAAAAGCCATGAGCTGGTCAGTTGGTCCGTTATTTGTTGCCTGATTCATGATTCCTCTCCTGCTCCCTGGCCTTACCGGAAATGCAGCGGCGCTGGATACCACTCGATGCCAGCCGTTGCATAACTAAGATTGCCGCTCACAATGTCTCCACCAACGCCGTGGAACGAACGATAGCCGGCGGTGAAGCCCATGCTGTTGATGATTTTGTAGCGAATGCGCGGAGCGACATAGTAGCCGTGATATCCCGGAAGCGCCAAGGAAACTGCGTCGCCGCGCAGGTAGCCTGCGTCAGTGATGAACGTGAGGCGCTGAATGCCTTTGGAAAAGCCGACGGTCGCATCGTCTTCCCAGCGGCTGTTGAGGCCCGGGACGGTGGTGAACTGGCGCGTGACGGCAGCATAGATCCTGCTGTCATGAGCGAAGTTTTTTACCGCGTCCGCACGGAAGTTGGCGGAGAGCGGAGCGCCGCAGGAAGCTGTGGTGCCTTGCGGGCCGCCACGCACGTTAAAGGTAACGGTCTGCGTGGCTCTTACACTCAAGCCCAGGCCGCCGCCGTATGTGTTGCAAACCGGGCCGGTCAAAACTGTGTCGGCTTCGGCGTAGGTCACCAGATCAACGCGCTGAGTCATGGCGTGCGCGTAATCAAATTTTCCTTCCAAAGCATTGGAGTGCGATCCGGACGAGCCTACCGTGGTTGGATCACCCTCAATCCCCGTGTAGATGTGGGAGACAGCAAAGCTGATTTTGTCGCGACGGCTCTTGATCCATCCGAGGCCGAAGGTGCTTTCAGAGAAAGCAACGTTGCGGGCACGCAGCAGAACGGCGGCCGAAGAAGTGTCGGCTACGGGCGTGCTATCTACGACCAGGAAACTCAAAGGACCTTGCAAGCGGGCTGATTCTGATCCGTAGCTGCCGCTGCTTTCAGCGGTCCAATACCAGCGGTCATTGAGTGAGCCCATCCCGCTGAGCGTGACGGT
>DASZMF010000825.1:0-2259 GCA_035552035.1 Candidatus Angelobacter sp. | reverse complement strand
CAAAAGAAAACCTTACCACTGATCAACACGACTGGAATCGGGTGATCGCCGTGATCAGGTCATCGGGTGATCGGAAAGATAAACTACATCGAGGAAGCGCATGCCTTAATTGCGCTGGGTATTTATGACAGGTTCTTAGGGCTAGATTCTTCGCTACGCTCTGAATTTCGGCAGTATATTCAGCTCGGCATCACGCTCTCGGCTGTTCTGGTAGTCCCCAGAGCAGATTCTTCGCTTTGCTCAGGATTTCGGCAGAAGGCTCCCCGCTCGGCTTGCCTCGCTCACGCCTTCTTGCGCCTCAAGTTATAATCTTATATGGCGACCCACCCGCAGCCCGCTTCGCAGAAAGAACTGAAGCTGCTGAATGGCAGGTTCCAGCAACTGCTGGCCAAGGTGGCGGAAAACCGTCCCTCAGACGATCTGGAAATTATCCGCAAGGCCTACGACTTTTCTCTTAAACATCATCAAGGGCAGACGCGCGCTTCTGGCGAGCCGTATCTGATTCATCCTCTGGAAGTGTCGCTGGTGCTGGCCGATATGAAGCTGGATTCCACGGCCATCTCCGCCGGGCTGCTGCATGACGCGATTGAAGACACGCCGGTCACGCATGAAGACATACGCCGCGAATTTGGCGACCAGGTGGTTCACATTGTTGAAGGCGTCACCAAGATCGACAAGATAAATCTGGCGAGCAAGGAAGAGCGCCAGGCAGAAAATGTGCGCAAGATGGTGCTGGCCATGGTGGATGATATCCGCGTAGTGCTGATCAAGCTGGCGGACCGCCTGCATAACATGCGCACGCTGAAACATCTGCCGGAAGAACGCCGGCAACAAATAGCCAAAGAGACGCTGGAAATTTACGCACCGCTGGCGCATCGGCTGGGCATGGGTAAGGTGCGCGGCGAGCTGGAAGATCTTTCCTTCCGCTACGTGGATTCCATTGGCTATGACCAGGTTCGGTCTGCGGTGGAACAGCGCCGCAAGGCGGGCGAGGCTTTTCTCAATAAGATCGTCAAGATACTGCACCAGAAGCTGCAGGAGAACGGCGTTGAAGCCAAAGTGGAGAGCCGAATCAAACGGCTTTACAGCATCCATCAGAAATTGTTGAAGCAGCGCATTACCGTGGACCAGGTTTATGATCTGCTGGCGGTGCGCATTATTACTTCATCAGTTAAAGATTGTTACACCGCGCTGGGTGCCATCCACCAGATGTGGCGGCCCGTGCCGGGGCGGATCAAGGATTTTATCGCCATGCCGCGGCCCAATCTTTACCAGTCACTGCATACCACGGTGATCACGGAAGACGGCCACCAGTTTGAAGTGCAGATCCGCACGGAAGAGATGCACAAAATGGCGGAAGAAGGCATTGCCGCACACTGGAAATATAAAGACGGCAGCCCGGTCAGCGCCAAAGACGAACAGCGGCTGGCGTGGCTGCGGCAAGTCGTCGAGTGGCAGCAGGACGTAAAAGATCCGAGCGAGTTCTTGTCCACGCTGAAAGTGGATTTGTATCCAGAAGAGGTTTACACGTTTACGCCGATGGGCAAAGTGGTGATCCTGCCGCGTGATGCCGTGGCCATTGATTTTGCTTACGCCATTCATACGGAAGTGGGCCATACGTGTACAGGCGCAAAAGTAAACGGCCGCATTGTGCCGCTGCGGAACAAGCTGCGCAATGGCGATGTGGTGGAGATCATGACGCAGCCAGGGCACAATCCCAGCCGCGACTGGTTGAGTTTTGCCAAGTCAACGCGCGCGCGGAATAAGATACGCCACTGGCTGAGTATCCATCAGCGCGAGCGGGCGATTGAAATTGGCAAGAAGCTGATGGAGAAGCAGGCGCGTAAATATCGGCTGGCCATGAAAGATTTCAACGAGACTGAGATGGGCAAGATTGCCCGCGAATATGGTCTGGGCGGCGGACAGGACCTGCTGGCAGGTATCGGCTACGGCAAATATTCCGCACGGCAGGTGCTGGCGAAGTTGTCGCCAGAAATTTCTGAGCAGACGCCGAACGAAGAGCCGGACAAGACCAGCACGATTGGCACAGTCATCCGCCGCGTGTTTGGACAAAGCGCTGACGGTGGCGCGATCAAGGTAAAAGGCTACAACGATCTGCTGGTGTATCGCGCACGCTGCTGCAATCCAATTCGTGGTGAGGGAATTGTTGGCTATGTAACGCGCGGCAAGGGCGTGGCTGTCCATGCGGTGAGCTGCCCAAACGTAAACAACCTGATGTATGAAGCTGACCGCCGGATT
>DASZMF010000824.1:0-4063 GCA_035552035.1 Candidatus Angelobacter sp. | reverse complement strand
TCTCCGCGCAGACTCAGAAGACGGCCAGCCCGCCAAAGCCAGGCCGGTCAAAGTCCGCACGCTGATAATTGATGGCCGTCCTCGTGAATACACCACCGGCGCCGTCCATGAAGTCACGGACAGATACTTCGTTGTCCAGCGCGCCATCCTGCTCAATGACTCGCTTCCGCAAGACGCCAAAAATCCCCAGTGGATCTGGCGCTTGAGCGGCTGGATCAGCATTGACCGCCAGACCGGCCGCATTTCGCAGCTGATTCTGCCCTCCTTTGATGGCGATACTTCTGACGCCAGCTGGTATCGTGACTATGCGGCCTATTGCGGCAGTTCTGACGATGGCTCAAAAAGCTATCTGGTAGTTTCACAATTTGGCAAGCGCAAGCCTGTTGTCAGGAAAGAATATTCCGGCACAGCCTGCGCTGCTCCCACATGGGAGCGCGGCCCCAGCCGTGTAACCTTCGTGGCCGCCGGAGAGAAGACCAGCTTTGTGGTGCACGCGCACAGCGCTGATCTGCAGACAGACACAACCGAAGAAGAGAGCCAGTAAGAAGAGAACCAGTGATAGAGAGAACCTGTAATAGAGAGAACCTGTAAATAGAAGAGAGCAGCAATGAAAACATTTGACCAATATCTTGACGATGCCGCCATAGCCCACGGCCACCTTTGCGCCGGACAGATCCTCGGCGTGCGCATGGCCATGCTTGGCCTCAAAAAACTTGGCCTCGAAGATCCGCAAGGCAAAGACCGCAAGCGCATTGTTACCTTCGTGGAAATTGACCGCTGCGCCACAGACGCTGTCATGGTCGTCACCGGATGTCGCCTGGGCAAGCGCGCGCTCAAGTTTCGCGACTGGGGCAAAGTCGCGGCTACATTCGTTGACGTGGAAACCGGCAAAGCCATCCGCGTGGCCGCCAAGGAATCCTCCAAAGCGCTGGCCAAAAGCATGCACCCGGAAATTCCAGATAAGAACCAGCAGCAGATGCTCGCCTATCGTGAAATGCCAGATGACCAGCTCTTTCAAACCCAGCAGGTCCACGTAGAGCTGCCGCCAGAAGAGTTTCCCGGATACAAAGGTGAACGCATTGTCTGCTCGCAGTGTGGTGAAGGCATCAATTTCCGCCGCGAAGTCACTCTCGGCTCCAAGATCGTTTGCCGGGGCTGCGCGGGAGAGAGATATTACGAGGCCATTGTTTGAGCCGGTTTGGTCATTTCTCTCCAAATCTCTTTGTTCGCTTAAGAAATCTTTACCGTCCGCATTCAAAACTAAGAAACAAATAATTTTGCCCGCATCAATAACTGTTAGCATCCTCTCGTAACTACTGGGGCGCCCCCATCGCCACGGCAAGACGCAAGATAAAAACAAGGTCCATTCCAAGGTGAAATTTCCCAATAGGCATTCCTCTGTTCGGTGGCGTTTATACGCCTCTTTGGTAGTTTTCTCGGCACTGCCGCTGCTCCTCTTCGTCTATGCGGCGGACAGGTCCCTGCGCAGAACAAGCATCAAAAATCTCCTGCAGCAGACCGGGCCGGCTGCGGATCTTGTAGCAGTCGCAATTGAAGAACGCCTGACGTATGCAAAAGCTTCTCTTGCATCGCTGGCGTCAGATCCTGTCTTACTCGATGCATGGTCACACAACGATAGGGACCGTCTAAAAGCGTATCTGCGCACGGCCCATGAGTTGAAGCCAGAGGTCGTATCTTTTGCGATCTATGATGCGAATGGGGCCCGTATCTCCGTTTATCCGGATATCGGCAGCCAGCCACAGGCCAACATATCTTCTTCGGATTGGTTCACTGCCGCGATGCAGGCGCATCCATATGTTTCCGGAGTCGGTTCCACTGAAGGCAAACCGGGCCTGACCGTTGCAGTACCTGTCACTGCAGGCCAACCTGCCGCTGTCCTCTCCGCCACATATACCGTTGATACAGTACAAAGCTGGACAAAGAGTGTTTCGCCCTCGGTCATGAAGTGGATTTCTGTTGTGGACCAGAATGGAATCATCGTGGTGGGCGCTGGCCTGGATAATGCCAGTCCATTACAGAATGCCGGCAGCCGCTCTGAGGTGAAACAGGTTCTTGCCGGACAGGATGGCACTGAATTCCTTTGGCAAAATGGCAAGCGCGTCCTGGTTACCCGCCATCCCCTGCCTTCTCTGCACTGGGGCGTTCTGGTGGAAATCCCCGCCATTGAAATTGATAATGCCTTCTGGAAGGCTGAGCGCCCCCTTGCTTATATTGCGCTGGTGTTTCTGGTATTGTCGCTCACCGTGGGCATTGTCATCGCCTCGCTTTACCGTAAGTTGCGGGATAGCGAAGAACACACCCGGCAGATCATCACCGCTGCGACTGACGCATTTGTTGCCATCAATCTGCAGGGCACTGTGACGGATTGGAACCCGAAAGCCGAAGAATTATTCGGCTGGACCAGGGCAGAAGCGGTTGGGCAAAAACTGCATGAAACCATTGTGCCCCCGCAATACCGTGAATCACATCTGCTGGGATTGAAGCATTTCCTGGCAACGGGTGAAGGCCCGGTCTTGAACAAGCGTCTGGAGCTGTCGGCCCTGAATCGTCACGGACATGAGTTCCCGGTCGAACTTTCAATCGCCCATGCGCAGCGTGACGGGAAAGACTATTTCAACGCTTTTCTGCACGACATCAGCAAACGCAAACAGGCGGAAAAAGAAATTGGGACCCTCAACGCGGAACTTAATGGCCGCGTTGTTGAACTGGAGGGGCGCAATAAGGCGCTTGAGGCATTCAGTTATTCCGTCTCCCACGATGTGCGCGCGCCTCTCCGCAATATCGCCGGGTTTTCTGAGATCCTGCATGAAGAGTTTGCCCAGCAGCTCACTCCTGTCGGCCTTGATTATCTGGCCCGCATACAGGCCAACGTTGTCCGCATGCAACGCCTGGTCGACGATCTGCTGCGGTTTGCCCATCTGGGTGAGAAGGGGCTGCAGGTCCTGCCCACTGACCTGAATGAAATTGTCCGCGAAGTGGTCGCAGGGTTTGAAAGCAACCTGGTCGGCCGCAAGGTTACATTTGAAATTTCCTCACTGCCCATGGTCGACTGCGATCGCGGCCTGGTGACCCAGGTATTCTGGAATCTACTGGCGAACGCCATCAAGTTTACCGGCACGAGACCCCACGCTGTTGTCTCAGTGGGTGAATCCATCCAGAATGGGGAACAGATACTGTTTGTTCGCGACAATGGCGTTGGCTTTGACATGAAACACGCGGGCAAGCTTTTTGCGGCATTTCAGAGGCTTCATCGCAGTGATGAGTTCGAAGGTACCGGAGTGGGCTTGGCGACTGTTCAAAGCATCGTCATGAAGCACCACGGACGCATATGGGCAGAGTCTGAACCGGGCCACGGCGCGGCTTTTTTCTTTAGTCTTGAGTCCCGGAAGGCCCAAGGTAATAATGCGGAACTGGCTAAAGTGGTATAGCGTCTTTCATTGCTTGTGCTCTTCGGCTCTTCTGAAATCGCTCCGGAAACGAAATAGAGATCGCCGTGCCATGCCGCTTTGCGCCCCGCGGACGCGAATCACAGCGTGGTGGTCCACAATAATTTCCGCGCTCAACCCTTCCATCGTTCTCGCTGGCATCCAGCAGCATTGCCGATCAGGACCTGGCTGCTGCTCATCTGGCAATAATCACAAGCAAAATGCCGGAACTTCCTGCCCCGCTCGTTCGTATTACCATATAGGATCAACCAAACCTTTTTTGTTTTTTTCGTGGGAGGGAAAGTATGCGTAAGCAGTTCTTACAGGGAACGTCACAGGCGATTTTGGCAGGACTCTTCTGCCTCATAGGCTTTACCGGCTGCTCCGTCTCCACGCACGACAAGGGCGACGGTAAAAAAGACGATGTCGATATCCGCACGCCCTTTGGCTCGCTCAGCGTAAAAGAAGGAAAGAGTGACATAAAGGATACCGGCCTCACGCTGTATCCCGGCGCCCGCCCCAAAAAAGATTCTGACGATGACAAGAACAGCGCCAACGTAAATATTTCCAGCTCCTTCTTTGGCCTCAAGGTGGTGGCCCTGGAGTTTGCCTCGGAC
>DASZMF010000823.1:0-8092 GCA_035552035.1 Candidatus Angelobacter sp. | reverse complement strand
TGTTCCTGGCGCAGACCACGGAAGATGCGTCGCGCTTGCGCGCCATTGGTGCAGCCACAGAGCGCGTGCGCGTAAGCGGCAATCTGAAATTTGATATCAGGCCCAGCGCGCAGTCAGCTTTAGTGAATGATCTGCGCTCAGCACTGACCAGAGATGTGCCAGTAATTGTCTGCGGCAGCACCGCCGAAGGCGAAGAAGATTTTGTGCTGCAAGCCTTCAAAGCCGTGCAGCAAAAAATTCCATCGTGTGTAATGATCCTTGCGCCACGGCATCCTGAGCGCTTTGAAAAAGTGGCAGCATTGATTTCTGCAACTGGCATTGCTCTTCAGCGACGCAGCACCTGGTCCGCGTCTCAGCCTGTTATGCCAGGCATATTTCTGCTAGATACCGTTGGCGAACTTGCCGCAGTGTATGCCTTGGCAGACATTGCTTTTGTCGGCGGCAGTCTCGTCCCCACCGGAGGTCACAACATTCTGGAGCCCGCGCAATATGGCGCTGCCATCGTGGTTGGTCCGCATACATTTAACTTTCGTGAAATTGTCACCCTCTTTGAACAAGGTAAAGCCGTCAGAGCCGCGACTCCAGAAACGCTCGGTCCTCTGTTTCTGGAACTGCTCAATCACCCTGAAGAGCGTGAGCAACTGGGCCATCGTGCTAAAGATCTGTTCGCGCACCACGCCGGAGCCACGCGCCGAACCCTGGAAGCGCTCACACCTCTCTTGGTCCAACAATCTTCGGCCCCGCCCAAGCGAGACAGCCAGTGAATCCGCTCTCAGCCATCTTCGGCGCAGGCGTTGCCGTACGTAACGCGCTTTATGACCGCCGCATTTTTCATGTTAATAAACTTGCGCGCCCCGTCATCAGTATCGGCAATATCTCAGTCGGCGGCACCGGCAAGACCCCGTTTGTGATCGCCCTGGGAGAATTACTTAAGCAGCGCGGCATTGCCTTCGACATTCTCTCCCGCGGCTACGGTCGCCGCTCCACTGAAGTTACCGTTGTCGATCCCAACGGATCGCCGGCCCAATTCGGCGACGAGCCACTACTGCTAGCGCGCAAACTGCAAGTGCCAGTCATCGTCGGCGCCGACCGCTACCAAGCCGGCCTTCTCGCGGAAAAAAAATTCTCCAGCAAACTCCATCTGCTCGACGACGGCTTTCAGCACCGCCGCCTGCATCGCGACTTTGACATTGTCTTGCTCCCCGCAGCCGACTACTCCGGCTCTTTGCTTCCCATCGGTCGGCTGCGCGAACCAATCTCTGCTCTGCGCCGCGCCGACGCAGTCACTCTGCCCGATCCGCTCAGCCATCCGCCCAACGCCCAACGCGTCTGGACTGTACGCAGAAAATTAGAGCTCTCCAATCCCAGCGGCAGATTCGTCGCCTTCTGCGGCATCGGACGCCCCCAACAATTCTTCGCCAGCATAAAAGACGGCCTCAAATCCTCCGGCCAAACGCTCGCCAGTGAAGTCTCCTTCCGCGACCACTACTCTTACAGCCAGTCAGACATTGATCGCCTGCTCACGCTCAAAAAGCAAACCAGCGCAGACGGTTTCATCACCACAGAAAAAGACGCCATCAACCTGGGGCAGCTGGCCACGCAACTCCAGCCGCTGCTGGCAGCCCCGCTCACCATGGAAATTGAGTCCGCTGAGCAAGTAATCACCGAGATGCTTCAGGTAATAGAACAGCGTTCCGGCTGCAGACTTTAGCTCCGGCATGAGAAAATCGTGAGTCCATGCAAAAGATCTCCAAACCGGCCGACCGCCTCGTCAGGATCATCGAGCAGTTTTCCAAGCTCAGCATCACCGTGCTGGGTGACCTGATTGCGGACGAATTTATTTATGGCGAAATCTCGCGCGTCTCGCGGGAAGCGCCGGTGCTGATTCTGCGCCACCGTGAGCGCACAGTCGTGCCCGGCGGCGCTGGCAATGCAATTTACAACCTGGCAGATCTCGGCGTGACCGTGCTGCCCGTAGGCGTCATCGGCGACGACGAAGCCGGACGCATGCTGCTGCATGCCTTCCGCAAGAAACATATTTCCGTCACGGCCATCCGCAGAATCAAAGGCCGCGGCACCGTTACCAAGACGCGCGTCCTCGCCGGCAGCGTACACTCGCCGCGCCAGCAGGTAATCCGCGTGGATCGCGAGCCGGAAACGCCGCTCGACCGCGCCACCGTCCGCGAAATTACTTTCCAAGCCCGAGGTTACGTGCGCGCCTCTGACGCCCTGCTCATCTCAGATTACGGCTATGGCTCGGCCACGCCTGAAATTTTTGATAACATCCGCGCTCGCGCTGCACTCAACGTTCCCGTCACGCTCGACTCACGCTTCCGTACGTTGAGGTACAACGGCATTACCGCAGCCACGCCGAATGAGTCAGAGCTGGAAGAAGTTCTGGGAACTACCATTGGCAATGACGATGCGCGCCTCATGGCCACCGGCCGTGCCGTGATGCAGAAAATGAAATTGCAGTCTCTGCTCGTCACGCGCGGCAAGGATGGCATGGTGGTTTTCTCGCGCGGCAATAAGCCGGTAAATATTCCTATCCACGGAACTGATGAAGTGGCCGACGTAACCGGCGCGGGCGATACCGTGATCGCAACCTATACGGCTGCGCTGGCCACAGGCGCTGATCCAGAGTCAGCTGCGCGGCTTGCGAATTATGCCGGCGGCATTGTGGTAATGAAACGTGGAACAGCCACCGTAACTCGCGCGGAGCTTCTGCGCGCCGTAACGGAGGGCTAACTGCCAGAGCCTGCCCAAAAAGTTTTTGCCGCAGCAGAGCTTGCGGAACTGGTTCGTCAGTGGCGCGCTGCCGGTGACAAAATCGTTCTCACCAACGGCTGCTTTGATCTGCTGCATGTAGGCCACGTCCGCTATTTGCGCGCGGCCAAAGAGCTGGGCGGTAAATTGATCGTCGCCGTCAATTCAGATGCCAGTACTCGCAAGCTCAAGGGTGAAGGCCGACCACAGGTGCCAGAGCACGAACGCGCAGAGCTTCTTAGCGCTCTGGCTGACGTGGACGCAGTAACTATTTTCGATTCGCCAGACGTAAAAGAGCTGATCCTTCTTCTGCGCCCGGATATTCACGCCAAAGGCACAGATTACACGGCTGAAAGCGTTCCGGAGCGTGACGTTGTGATTGCCTGCGGCGGACGCGTGGCCATTGTCGGCGACCCTAAAGACCATTCCACCACGGAAATACTGAGAAGGCGCGAATGGCAAAAATCCTGATCGTGCGCCTCGGCGCCATGGGCGATATCCTGCATGCGTTGCCGGCAGTCACCGGAATTCGCGCTGCTCTGCCCAATGACACCATTGGCTGGCTGGTGGAAGAGCGTTGGTCTGAATTGCTCACCGCGCAGGGCAGAAAAGCCAGTCCCAATAGCGTGAGTCCACAGAAGCCGGTGGCCAATAATATTCACACCGTGGATACGCGCCGCTGGCGCAAACAATTTTTTCGCCCTTCCGCTACCTCAGAAATTCTGGGCACGCTCAGAAGAATCAGAAAGATTGACTACGATTTTGCGCTGGATTTTCAGGGCGCCATCAAGTCCGGCGCTTTTGCCTGGATCGGCGGCGCCGCTTCGATTGCCGGATTTGAAGATCCTCGCGAATCCGGCGCGCGCTTTTTCTATCGCAAGAAATTTTCGCGCCAGGGCGAGCATGTGATCGAGCAAAACCACGCGCTGGCCGCGCAGGCGCTGCAATCCATTCTTGGCGGACGCGAACTTAAACTCTGCGCTCCGCAGTTGCCAGTGGATCCCACGGCAGAAGCCTGGGCAGATTCTGAAATTGCGCGCCTCGGCATTGCCAGCTTTGCCATCGTCAATCCTGGCGCGGGATGGGGAGCTAAGCAGTGGCCGCCGCAGCGCTTCGGTGAAGTGGCCAAAGCTCTGGCGGCGCACAACATCAAGACGCTGGTGAACGCCTCAGCGGACGAAGCTGCTCTCGCGCATTCCGTGATGGAAGCCAGTGGCGGCAACGCATTTGAACTGCGCTGCACCATCGGACAGCTCATTGCGCTCACGCGCCGTGCCCGCATCTTTGTGGGCGGTGATACTGGCCCACTGCATCTTGCCGCCGCGCTACAGGTTCCCGTGGTTGCGCTCTATGGCCCCACGGATCCCGCGCGTACTGGCCCATACGGTACGCGCTCCATTGCGTTGCGCCATCCTGAAAGTGAGACCACGTTCTCGCATCACCGCGAGGCTGAGACAGGCTTATTGAAAATTACTTCTGAAGAAGTTATCTCCGCCGCGCGCAGCCTGCTGGGGAGCGCCAATGCCTAGCTGGTCGCGGGTTGCCACCCGCTCACGCGTACCGCTGGGTTTTGTCTTTGCCGCTGCCTATCTCTGGTTTGCCCGGCCTGACTGGCTTTATCTTTTCATCGGCTTTGTCATTGCCGTAGCCGGCGTGCTCATCCGCGCTCTGGCCTCCGGACACATACAGAAAAACGCCGCACTCGCCACCACCGGCCCGTACGCTTACACGCGCAACCCGCTGTATCTTGGTTCCATTGTCATTGCCATAGGTTTTATAGTGGCAGCGCGCAATCTCTGGATCGGCGTTGCTACTCTGGCCATGTTTGCTTTTATCTATCTTCCGGTGATCAAGGCGGAAGAAAAATACCTGCGCTCAACTTTTCCCGGCTACGATTGTTACGCCAGCGCGGTGCCGCGCCTGCTGCCCCGGCTCACGCGCTACCAGCCTGAAGACAGTGCAGATGAAG
Organism: Candidatus Angelobacter sp.; assembly: GCA_035552035.1. Lineage (GTDB taxonomy): Bacteria > Acidobacteriota > Terriglobia > Terriglobales > Acidobacteriaceae > Angelobacter. The sequence continues at coordinate 3,357 of DASZMF010000823.1, read as the reverse complement.
GTTCAGGATTTTCTGCCGCGCTTTATATGCGCCATCGCGAGTACAATGCCGCTATAGGCTCGGTGCTGATGCTCGGCGCGCTTGTGATTAAAATACTGGTAAAACATTGACCCCATTTCGCAGCAGACTGTCTTCATACACCGTTCTCTTGCTCATCGCTTTTGTCTGCGCGACTGCCGCCTTCGCGCCCTCGTTGCAGTCTGGCAAAAAGGCAGCCGCACCCGATCCTGCAATCACCGCCGTTTCATCCGCAGCCGAACAGTCAGTCATGGTAGCGCCGTCCATTGCACATCCGCGGGCGGAATATCAATTTCCCGTAGGCCAGACTTATATTTACAGCGCTGAGTGGCGCGTCTTTAACGCAGGCATTGCCACGCTGCGCCTGGAGCAGGCCGGGCCGGAGCATCGCGCCGTGGCCACGGCCGATGCCGCTGGCACAATTTCTCTGCTCTTCCACGTGCAGGACAAGCTGGAAGCGTTCTTTGATCCGGCAAGTTTCTGTTCACATAATGCTTCGCGGCATTTAGAGGAAGGCTTTCGCCGCGTGGAAACCAATATTTCTTTTGACTATCAGCACGGCAAAGCCGTATTCGACCAGAAAAATATCAAGAAAAAAGAGAGCAAGCATGAGCAGCATGACATCCCAGGCTGCGTAACAGACATGCTCTCAGCCATCTATTACGTGGCCGCTCTGCCGCTGCTGCCAGATAAAACCTACAGCTTCCCCATCAATGACGGTGGCCCCACGCTGACCGTCGCCGTGCATGTGGAGGCCCGCGAGTCCATCAAAACGCCCGCCGGAGTCTTCAATACCATCCGCGTCCAGCCAGAGACATCCGCGCCAGCGCTGCGTGATAAAGGCAAAATCTGGATCTGGTACTCTGACGATGCTGCGCGCATTCCCGTACAAATGCGCGCCCGCTTGTCTTGGGGGACTCTCACGTTTTCTCTGTTGCGGATCGAAAAGAAATAGCCCGCGCTTTGCCAGATCCGGCTTATGATCAGGAACTTCTGCAAAGTAAGCCCTCAATTTGCTTTTCTGCCATCCCGATTTTCGGCATCATACCTTTTTGCAAGGCAAATCACGGAGGAGACCAATGAGCGCACAGCCAAGCCCAGATCCAGAACTGGTTGAAGTATTTGACACCATGCAGGAATCAGAAGCCATGGTGGTGCATGGGCTCTTGATCTCAGCGGGCATTGATGCCGTGGTAACCAACCTTCAAGCGCCGCAGGACGTCTTTCCCGGCGTTGGTGGACTCTCTATCCGCGTGAACCCTGCCCAGAAAGCTGAGGCCGTGAGTCTTATCGAAGACTTCCGCGCCAATCCTGCCTCAGAAGATGACTCTGCGGTTTCCAATGACAATGCTGCTGAAACAAAATAACGGCCTGCCCGTCTAAAGTAAGCACTGTCTTTTGAACTGGAACACTACCGGAACTGCAAGATGTTATAAACTGATCTACGCCGCTTCATAATCGGTTGACCAGAGACGGGTCAACTCCATAACAAAAATAATCTGGCTCAGCCGGAGCCTTTTGACGCGCCGCTTTTTCGCCCCGAAAAAAGACGCGATGGATGAAATTTGCGCATTTTAATCATTGAAGACGAACCTAGAGTAGCGCGCAGCCTGGTCCAGGGATTTGAGGCGGAGCATTTCGCAGTGGACCTGGCAGAAGATGGTGAAAAGGGCCTTCATCTGGCCACTGACATTAACTATGACGGCATTGTTCTGGATTGGAACCTGCCCCGGCTTGACGGTCTATCGCTTCTCAGAAAATTACGGCAGACCGGCTCCAGCACGCGCGTCTTGATCCTGAGTGGCCGCCGTGAAGTGAGTGACCGTGTCGCTGGTCTGCAGGCTGGCGCAGACGACTATCTGATCAAGCCGTTCTCTTTTCAGGAACTTCTGGTCCGGATGCACACGCTGCTGCGCCGCGCCCAGGAAAAATCAGAAGTGCTCACCGTGGCCGATCTCTCGCTTGATCCGCAACGCCACACCGTTGAGCGCGCGGGCAAGGCCATCAAGCTCAGCCAGCGCGAATATGCGCTGCTGGAATACCTCATGCGCAACGCCGGACGCACCGTGACCCGCACCATGGTGGTGGAGCAGGTCTGGAACCTGTGGTTTGAGGGCCTCACCAGCGTGGTGGATGTTTACATCAGCTACGTGCGCGCCAAAGTGGACCACGGATTTTCCAAGCCGCTCATTCATACCATTCGCGGCGTGGGATTCATGCTCTCTGCTGATCCCAAGGCCGACAAGACAGAAAAAGCCGAGAAGGCAGACAAGCCAGACAAAACTGAAAAGCCCGATAAGACTGAAAATTAGACGAGCCAGAAAAAATCGACCAGCCAGAAACTAGAAATTTGAATTGCCTGCGTCCAATTGCGCTGGCAGGCGCGCCTGCACCTGCTTCCCATCCAGCAGAAATGTGACAGCGCCAAATAGGTCCGTGCGGTAAGTGAGAACCTTGCCGGCTTGCAATCGGTCCAGCACCTCTTGACGCGGATGCTTAAACGAATTGCGATATCCCACGGAGATCACGGCAAATTGCGGATGCACTGCCGCTAGCAATTCCGGCGTTGTCGATGTGGCGCTGCCGTGATGCGCGACCTTTAACAGATTGGCGGCGGGCGTTTCGGTAGCCACAAATCGCTCCATCTTCTTTTCCAGATCACCCGCCAGCAGTGCGCTGGTATCTCCGTAGCTGACCAGCAACGCCAGTGAATCGTCATTTTTCGGCTGCGCTTTGGGCCGCCAATCCGCAGGCGGTGAGAGCACGCGAATTTTAGTTGCACCCCAAACCAGCTCGTCACCGGCTGTATGTTGTCGCACAGCAACATGATTTGCTGCCGCCATTGCATAAAGCTGCTGCAGCGGCTGGCTATCTGGATTAATGCCAACCCACAATTCAGATGGATGAAAATTCTCGATGATGCGCGGCAGTCCGCCAATATGATCGCCGTGCGCATGCGTGAGCGCGACCACATCCAAATGCTCAATGCCTCGCGACCACAGATACGGCGCGACTACATCCTCTCCAAAATCAAATTCACTGTGTACCGGACCAATGCTTCCGCCACCATCAATCAGCATGGTGCGGCCTTCAGGAGAAATGACCAGCAGTGAATCGCCCTGCCCTACATCAATCGCGGTGATCTCCAGCTTTCCCCATTCTGCTTTGGGCGACGAATGATAAGTCGCGACGATTGCAGTTGAAAGAAACAGCAGCGTCATTCCTGCGAATGCAAAAACGCGGTGCCGCCGAACGGCCAGGAATGCCAGCAGAATTCCGGTTGCTGCAACCAGAAACAAGAGCGGCGCAGGGTCTGCCATTCTCCATTGCGATACATGA
>DASZMF010000822.1:0-1527 GCA_035552035.1 Candidatus Angelobacter sp. | reverse complement strand
CTGGCCATTACAGCGCAGAAGCTGGCTGGGGCTTCTTCACCATCACAGCTCTCTGCCTGATGTTTGGCGCCACCGGCAAGTCCGCCCAGATTCCACTTTACGTCTGGCTGCCGGATGCCATGGAAGGCCCCACACCGGTCTCCGCTTTGATCCACGCAGCAACCATGGTCACGGCCGGCATTTACATGATTGCCCGCTCGCATGCCATCTTCAATCTTGCGCCGCATGCGCTGGAAATTGTTGCCATCATCGGCTGCCTCACCGCGATCTTTGCCGCCACCATGGGCCTGGCGCAAACGGACATCAAACGCGTCCTGGCTTACTCCACAGTTTCCCAGCTCGGATACATGTTCCTGGCCTGCGGCGTTGCTGCGTACTCGGCTGGAATTTTCCACCTGATGACCCACGCGTTCTTTAAAGCGCTGCTCTTCCTCGGCGCTGGCTCGGTGATTCACGCGGTGGGCGGCGAACAGGACATGCGCCGCATGGGCGGACTACGCACCAAGATTCCTGTCACCTTCTGGGTTGTAACTATCGCCACGTTTGCCATTGCTGGCTTTCCACCGTTTGCCGGCTTCTTTAGTAAGGATCAGATTCTTGGCGCAGCCTTTCACAGTCCTTACGGCGGACCAGTGATCTGGGCCGTCGGCCTCCTCACTGCCGGGCTCACCTCGTTTTACATGTTCCGCCTCTGGTTCATGACGTTCTTTGGCGAATACAAGCCAGACGCTGATCTAGGCGACGCACACGCTTTAACTCCAGCACATGCGGCTCCAGCACACGGCGCAGATCCACACGCAAGCGGTCACGGTGACAATAGCCACGGCCATGGCGGCGTTCACGAATCGCCATGGGTCATGCTTGGCCCGCTGGTAGTTCTCGCAGTGCTTTCGGTCGTTGGCGGTTGGGTTGGCGTTCCTGAATTCCTGCATGGGCACAACGAAATTGAGCATTTCCTCTCGCCAGTCATGCAATCAGGGCCAGCAGTCGCCGGTGAAGCAACCGGAGCAGGACACGATGCCACGGCATCGCACGCAGATGAAGCTGCGCAGGAAAAACCGGGTGAAGAATTGCTTCTGGCTGGCAGCTCGGTGGGCGTAGCGGCACTTGGCCTCTTCTTTGCCTGGCTCCTCTATTACAAACAGCGCGAGCTACCTGACAAGATCACCTCAAAAATGCACGGCGTCTACATGATGGTCCTCCACAAATATTATGTTGACGAAGGCTATGGTGCGATCTTTATCAAGCCGCTGCTGGCGCTTTCCACGGTCGTTCTGTGGAAAGGCATTGACCAAGGCGTGATCGATGGGCTGGTCAACGGCGCAGGCAGCGCGTCAAAAGGTATTGGCAACGAGCTGCGGCAGATGCAGTCTGGCAACATACGCTCTTACGCGGCATGGGTGGCCATCGGCGGTGCTGCGGTCATTGCTTACATGGTCTGGCTGGGGGTAGGTAAATGAGTGACACAATTCTCACGCTAGTCACATTCCTCCCCGCAGTAGGCGCGCTGGCGCTGATGCTGATGCC
>DASZMF010000821.1:0-4188 GCA_035552035.1 Candidatus Angelobacter sp. | reverse complement strand
TTTTGTTCTTCAATGGCCGCAGCAAGATTGGCTGGCTGCTTACTGCCGGCGGCGCGCTGTTTATCCTGGCCGGAGTGCTGGCCAACATGCGTATTTATTTCCAGGCCACCTCGCTCTTCAATACGCTCATCATGCTGATTTTGCTGGTCGGCGGACTGGGACTGATCGCGCGGTCCATGCGGTCGCATAGGAAGCCCGCAGCGGAATAAAACCCATAACACTGATCACACTGATAAAAATCTGACGAACACGGCCAGGAAAATGATTTTTCTCATCAGTGTTCATCAGTGCAAATCAGTGGTGAGAAATCCCCGCAGGGCGTCATTTCCGCAGATCCATTGTTTCCGCAGATCCGTGGAATCCGTGTTGATCCGTGGTAAGGTTTTGTACTGTTTTGACTCATGGAACACGAGCGTTGACACTCGGCCCGCTATCCTTGAGGATAGCTGCCTATGCTCACAGCAAAGACCCCTATAGTATTTCTTCTCCTGACCGTGTTAGCCGGTGTTTGCATCAGTGCTGTTCATGCGGAACCACAGCGTGGCCAGTACGGTCAGCCCACTCCAACGCCAAAAGCTGAAGAGCCGCCGCCCGATATTACAAAACTCGGATTGTTCGGCAAAATCCAGATCGACACGCAGACGGCAGAAGATCAGGCGACCAAAAAAGTTGACCCGCAATATCCGCCCGCGGCCCAGGCGGCAAAAATCCAGGGCGACGTCATCATTCATGTTTTGATCGATAAAAAGGGCCATGTCGCCAAAGCAAAAACCATGACCGGTGATCCCGCGCTGGTGGATGCCGCGATGACAGCCGCGAAGCAATGGCAATACACGCCTTTTTACCAGAACGGCAAACCCCTGGAAGTTGAGACCAATATCCTGTTCAAATTCCGCCCACAAAAATAGACCGGGGCGTTTTATGAAAACAGAGGTACCGTGCATTGAATAGGTTGTCGAATGGCAGGTATCGAATGTTCGGTTATTTAGGGTTAGGTTTACTTATGGCCAGCGATCACGTGATAGTTGCGGGCGCTGAGCGCTGCTTCCCATCCGGCGACGGCAAACGGGAAGACATGCTCGAGTTTGTGGTGCTTCGTCTTGTGCGCCGCGAACATGGCTCCAGTGAGCACAGCCATGCTGCCGGCCGAATAGATCGCAGCGCCGGCACGGGTTTGCACAAACGGTCGCGCCAGCGGATTCATCTCACTAAAGCCGGGATAAGCCAGCGCTTTTTGCGTGGAGAGTGCGTCCGCGATGAGCGAAGAGGCCATGGACGTTAATCCCAATGAGTTGCGTGTATCCAGGAACTTGTGCGGCGGAGGCGGATTCTTCAGTACCACAAAAGCATTGGTGGCCGGCATAAATGCAGTAACAGTTACGGGCGCCGCGTTCGCTAAAGCTGCTGAATTTAGAGCGGACAAATTTATCACTGGCGCAGTAATTGAAGTTGGCGCAAGAGTGAAAGGTTCGATCGGCGTTAAATCGGCGGTAAGCGCCGGGTTTAAGACCGGAACCGCCGAGACCGGAGCGGCGGCTGTAGCGGCCAAAACTGGCGAAGCTGCGACCGGAGCCGTTGCTGGGGAGGCAACGGCAGCGGACGGCACTTCTGGTCCGTCACCTGACTTTGTGGCCGAAGCCGGTAATGCAAGCAGCGCCAACATGGCGCCTGCAATCATGAATTTCACGCGAACCCTCCCCCAGGCCTTCACGTAGTTACTGTGAAGGTGCACTTATCCCTAAATAGTGACTTGAAATATGTATCTAGATTGTCGGCAAAAAAGTGCCTCGGGAAAATAAGGCCTGGGCCTGAGTTCAAAAGGATTAGGGCCTTACCGGGGGATGGTTTGATTTAGCGTTTTAAGCAGCATTTATCGGGCGCTGGCAGAAGTAGGTTGAAAAGAAAGGCGCCGGCACGAATTCAGTAAGCAAACTACTAGCAATATCCTATCCGCACGATTGTTTAGAAAGGTTAATTGCCAGATTAGCTTTGACTAACCCAACCAGAGCAGGTTAGCATGCTCTAACCCCCAAGTAATAGTTGTGTCTAGGTGCCGTAAACAGCTGTAGATAGCCCTGCGCGTTTAATCTTTGCTGCTGGAAATATCCAGATAGGATGAGTATGTCTAAAGTTTGTCTAGCTTTTTTTGCCGCCTTGTTGTGTGTAATACCGCCCACCCGCTCCCAGGGTCAAACCACCCGTAAGCCAGTCATTACCGGCCCAATTGATAGCGGCGTTACAGTTGTTTTGCCGGGAACAAAGCACGCTCTGGCGCAGCCTCGCTTCGATGCTGGCGCGGTAAATGCAGGGTTGAAGATGACAAGGGTTTTACTGGCACTGACACCTTCCAAGGAAACACAAGATCAGCTAAAGGCATTTATGGATCGCCAGCAGGATAAAACTTCCGCTGACTACCACCACTGGTTAACGCCAGATGAGTTCAGCCAGAAGTTTGGTCCGGCGCCAGAGGATGTTCAGGCGGTAAAGGGATGGCTGGAACAACAGGGAATCCAGGTCACGGCAGTTGCCAGGAGCGGCCTATGGATGGAGCTTTCCGGTACGTCCGGCCAGATGGAGCGCGCTTTCCAGACGCAGATGAGGCAGTATCAGGTCAACGGCGAGATGCATATTGCGAATGCGTCTGAACTTTCCATCCCGGCAGCTTTGTCGCCAGTCGTGAGCGGCGTGGTTTCACTGCATAACTTTTTCAAAAAGCCATTCGTGGGCCAGAAAGTTATTGCACGGCGCAATGCCGACGGAACGTACACTCCGGTTGCGCCGAACGCAACCCTGAGTGGTGGTGTTCACGTTTTGACTCCGGGCGACTATGCCAAAATTTATGGCTTCGCCACGCTTACACCCAGCTTCAATGGCTCTGGCGTAAAAATAGGCCTGGTCGCCAGGAGTGACATCAGCCTGCAGGATTTTTCTGACTTTCGAGTGCTCACGAATTTGCCCGCCGGCACAATTTCCAATGTTTTAACCGCAGACCCCGATCCGGGGTTTGATCCAAATTCAGGCGACAGCCTGGAAGCCACGCTGGATGCACAATGGGCCGGAGCTGTGGCACAGGGTGCAAACCTTCAGATGATTGTCAGCTCCTCCACCCTCACTACGGATGGCGTTGATCTTTCCGCAGCTTACGCGGTTGACCATAACCTTACTGACATTCTGAGCGTAAGTTTTGGGCAGTGCGAAGCGAATATTGGCGCAACCGAAAATATTTTTTTTAACGCGCTCTGGCAGCAGGCGGCAGCGCAGGGCATAAGCGTTTTTGTTTCCAGCGGTGACAATGGCGCGGCTGGCTGTGATCCGCAACTAAGCAATACACCAGCAGTTGGCGGTCAGGCAGTGAGTGGTCTGGCATCCACCATATACAACACGGCTGTAGGCGGAACCGAGTTTAATGAAGGCGCCAATACCGCTGCGTTCTGGTCCGCAACGAATGGCCCCGGCGGTGTTTCCGCCACTGGCTATATTCCTGAAGCAGTCTGGAATGAAACTTGTAATCCGAACACGGTCGGCGCTCCATGCGCCGGGCAGGGATTCTTTCTATCGTCAGGTTCAGGCGGTAAGAGCCTCATTTATCCAAAGCCAACGTGGCAGGCAGGATTTCCCGCCTCGCCCGCGGATACTTCACGCGATCTTCCTGATGTCTCTTTAGCAGCCGCAGGCGGGCATGACGGCTATATCCTCTGTTTCGCCTTGGCATGCGAGCAGAATTTCATAGCAATTGTTGGCGGCACTTCAGCAGCTTCGCCTTCATTTGCCGGCATTATGGCGCTTGTGGACCAGACATTGGGTGGCCGCCAGGGTCTGGCTAACTACGCGCTGTACCGATTAGCAAGAAATAGTGCTGCTTCATGCAATTCCAGCGCGCGCACCGTGCCTTCAACGCCAGCTCCAGCCGGTTGTATTTTCAATGATGTAACGACCGGCAATAACAGCGTTCCGGGTCTCACCGGGTTCAACGCCGTTGCCGGCTTTGATCTCGCTACGGGACTGGGAAGCGTAAACGTTGTGAATTTGTTGAATGGCTGGTCTGCACTGCAAAGCGGCGCCACTAATACAACGCTCAGCTCCAACGGAGGCACAACCATTACCGCGGCTCATGGTGCATTGGTGCCTCTGGCTATCAGTGTTACGGGGCCAGCTGCGCCAGCACCCACAGGCGCAATTGCTCTGGTC
>DASZMF010000820.1:0-2203 GCA_035552035.1 Candidatus Angelobacter sp. | reverse complement strand
AAGAGAAAGCTTTGGCAGCGGCCGTGCCAGCGGTCGCAAAGAAGGTGCAGGAACTCAGCGCATCACGGCAATATGAGCCGGCGCTGATTGAGATTTCGCGCCTGCGTCCGCCGATTGATGCCTTCTTTGACAAGGTGATGGTGATGGTAGATGACGAGACGCTCCGCGCGAATCGGCTTGGCTTGTTGCAAACACTGGTGAGGGAATTTTCCAGTATTGCTGACTTTTCTGAGATTGTGACTGCCGGGTAAATCTTTAAACGCAGAGGAACGGATAAGCAAAGGAATTTGAAGCATCTGCTGAAATATGAGCCATCGGTTTTTTCCTGATCCGCGTTAAGTTTTTATCTTCTCCGTGCCTCTGCGATGAGCGTTGCAACTCACCACACTGCATTTCATCCCATTTATTTAAGCTTGCTCAAGAAAGCCATGTCTCTGCTCAACGTGAGCACCCGGTTACCACTCGCAGGCAGCAGCTCTCTCTGCAAGATTTAGGCATGTAACTTGCATTACATTCAGCGACTCTGTTCCATTCACCCCGTTCCCCGGTATGGCCCAGAAAATTCTCAAAATGGAAGAAGGTATTTTGCATGCTGGTTTATCGCTTGAGGAACATGTGTTTTGCATTAATTGCGGTTGCAGTTTTGGCTTTGAGCGCGCCTGCCGGTCAGGCGCAAACCTGGGTGGGTTCCACGGGAACGGTGGACCCGAACAGTGCGAACCTGGTCAAGTACATTGATGGAAAAGTAGAGTTGCGCAACGATGCGCCGGTTGGGGCCACAGCCTTTATCCGCTACAACGTATTGCCTGTGCGCGATCTGGCAACGGACCTACAGAGCATTGAATATCGCATTTTAGGCATGCGTGTTCTGGATGATGGAAGCGGGCACGTCTTTATATCGCTCAAGCGTCTCAATATTGTTTCTGGAGAAATTACAACATTGCTGACTTTGGACAGCAATCAAGCCCCGCCGAGCGCGTCTTATCAGGAAATATTTTCGCCGGGAAATCCGATGTTTAATTTTACCTTCGCGGATTCCGAATCCGGCGGTCCGGATGACAGCGTTTATTACGTGGAGGTGCAATTGAGCCGCACCGCTGCCGGAGGGCAGGCAGGCCTGGCTGGTATTTGTATCAAGAAAATTGTTCCGTAGCAGATCCAAGAGACTAGTGGCCACAATGGAGGTTCAGTCTCCGTTGTGGCTTTTCTTATTGCGCGGTAGCGGACGCGGAGGAATTTTTCCTTGATAAGTCTTACAGTAAACCGGTTCGTTCTTCCGATTTGTTTGGACCATTTTCCCATATCTCAGTGGCGATCTTTGCGACGTTCCTCTCGGGGCTGTTCGCGGGGTTTAGCCATGGCGTGGTTCGAGAATAACAAACGGAAAACAGTTCATGTGTCCTATTTCGCGCTATACTCCGCAGCAAGGCTGGGCTACTATCGCTGTTAATCAACCAGTAAAAACCAGTTTGGAAGAACCCGTGCAGCACTGCGATGGGTACGTGCACGGCAATTGGATTGAATGTGCTGCACCCCGAAAGTGAGACAGAGATAATATCCCCACGGAGCAGAACAGGAGCTGCGAGTGGCGAATTTAAAAGGAGTCAAGAAGCGCGGACTGGCGTTTTGGCAGGCTGCGGTGGCGAGAGTAGAGGCAGGGGAGAATCTGGCGGAAGTGGCGATGGATGTGGGAGTGGATCGACGAGGTCTGGCGCGGTGGCAGGAGCGGCTGGATCCGGAGATGCTGCGAACGGACCGGCGGCGGGAGAAAGCGCTGGCGGAGAAAGTGGAGGAGTTGAAGAAGGCCTTGGCCGAGAAGGTACTGGAGGTGGATTTTTTTGCAAGGTGCCTTGCACAAGGTCGAGGAGCGACGGCGGCAGAGCGGAAGCGCTGGCAGGCCGGAGTTTACGACCAGATCCAGTGGAGTGCACCCCAAAAATGAGACACGGAAATAAGGGGCCGAGTACATTGAATGGAGACAGGCCGTGAATCAGCTGTGGGTGGCCGACATTACCTACATTCGCCTGGAGTGTGAGTTTGTCTATCTGGCCGTGGTGCTGGACGCCTATTCGCGCCGCGTGGTGGGCTGGGCGCTGGGGCGAACGCTGGAAGCCGAGCTGGCCTTGACTGCCTTGCGTGTAGCGGTGGTCCAGAGACGGCCTGCTACCGGGCTGGTGCATCACTCCGATCGCGGCGTGCAGTA
>DASZMF010000819.1:0-3869 GCA_035552035.1 Candidatus Angelobacter sp. | reverse complement strand
TCCGCGCGAACTTTCTTCTTGCTCTTGCTGATGGCGCTCATCCCGCTTTCTTCACCCGCACACGTCAACAGCCCCGACGTTTACTATGACGGCTTTGCCGGCCCGTATCATCTGCTGGTAACGTTGCGTCCGCCGGCTGTGGTGCCCGGAGTGGCGCAGGTAGTGGTTCGCAGCGTGGGCAATGACGTAAGCGAAATAAAAGTTCTGCCGTTGCGTATCATTGGCCCCGGAGCAAAGATGGCGCCGCTGCCCGACGCAGCCAAACGTTCAGCGGATGATCCACAGCTTTTTACCGGCAGCTTGTGGATCATGGTGCGCGGTTCGTGGAAGGTGCAGATCCAAGTCTTGGGACAAAAAGGTACTGCGCAGCTTGATGTGCCACTGCCGGCGGTTTCCACAAATTCTCCGCCCATGCAAACGGGACTGGGTATTTTGTTGTCGATTCTTGGGTTGGCTCTGGCTGCAGGCTTGATCGGCATTATTTTTGCCGCCACGCGTGACGCCTCATTGAATTCCGGAGAAACTCCCGCACCTGCACAGGTCCGTCGCGGACGCACCGGCCTGATCATCGCTGCCGTATTCGTAATTGCTGCGCTGTTTTTAGGCAATCGCTGGTGGGGCAGTGAAGCCAGCGCCAACGCGCGGCTCAACTACAAGCTCCCGAATATGAAGCCGTCTCTGGCAGGAAGCCAGCTGAGCCTGCAGCTTGATAACCCGAATGAGGCAGAGCCCACGCGCTTCCGCACTGAGCAGCCAGATCGCATCCGCATGGACGACCTCATCCCGGATCACGGCCATCTCATGCATCTATTTGTGGTGCGCATGCCAGACATGAAAGTCTTCTGGCATCTGCATCCATCGCAGACTGAGCCCGGTGATTTCACGCAGAGCCTGCCGCTCCTGCCGGAAGGCCAGTACAAACTCTTTGGCGACATCGTGCACCACACGGGTTTTCCTGAAACTGAGGTGGCTACCGTGAATCTGCCGGCTATTACAGGTGAGCCGTTGCGCGGCGACGATGCCGGCGGACTCGATTTTGTCGCGGCAGATAAAACAGCGCAGCTCTCAGATGGCTATCGCATGGTCTGGGAGCGGAATAGTAATGACAAGCCATTTAAGACCAACACGCCGTACTGGTTCCGCTTCCGCGTGGAAGACAAAGACGGCAAGCCCGCTAGAGCCATGGAACCCTACATGGGCATGGCAGGCCACGCAGTTTTTCTGAGCACAGACGGCAACATCTTCGCGCATGTGCATCCTGCGGGCTCTGTCTCCATGGCGGCAGTGAGCCTGGCAGAAGGCCAAAATCAAAGCCCCATGGCTGACATGAAAAGCATGAACCATGATGCTCCCACCGCAGAAGTTTCTTTTCCTTATGGCTTTCCCAAAGCTGGTGAGTATCGGATCTTTGTGCAGGTGAAAAGAGCGGGTAAGGTAGAGACGGCGGCTTTTATCGTTCATGCAGAGTAAAGCTTCGAGAAATTTTTTCTGAAATCCCGAAGCACCGGCGCCCCCGGCGCGCGTGATTTTCGCGTGTTGGGGTGGTCCTAGCGAGGGATCCCTATAGCTGCGTTGTCTTCAATGTTCCAGCTGTTCTGCAGATTCGCTCAATTCCGGTTTGGAAAATTTTCGTTGCGCTAGGGATTCCTCGCTTACGCTCGGAATTTTAGAAAAAGGTCTCCTTTGCCATTCCAGCTCTCTCGGGAGTAAAATTCTTTCTCCATGTCACCCTTCTTCCATGGCTTCACTTGACGGCGAGTCCCGCCAAACCTCCGGGTCGGACGTTAGAGCTGTCAATTTCCAAGCAAGCCTAAAAAGGGAGAATCCCATGTTGCGTTCTATGTTACGTACTATGCCGCGTTCTATGCTGCGCAGAATTTCTGCTGTTTCGTTGCTTTTGTTGTTGAGTGTGTGCGCGTTTGCCCAGGGCAAGTCGCGCCACTTTGAGCTTAATTATTCTTTCTCAGTACGAATCACGGATCCGGGCAAGCCGCTGGATGTCTGGTTCCCCATCGCGCAGTCTGACCAGTTCCAGCAGGTCATGATCATTTCCGAAACTGGCGATCTTCCGCTCAAAGAAACGTCCGAGCCGGAATACGGCAACAAGATGTTCTACGCGCACGCTGATAAAGCTGACCAGGCCGAATATCACTTCACCGTTAAATATGATGTGGTGCGGCTGGAGCATCTTGCCCCTGTGTCGCTGAAGAAGCCTGCGTCAGAGAAAGAGCTGCATCGTTTTCTGCAGGCGGACAAGCTGGTGCCCATCACCGGCAAGCCGGCTGAGCTGGCAGCAGAACAATCAAAGCCGGGCATGATGGACCTGGCCAAGGGCCGCGCGTTTTACGATTACGTTTTCTCCACGATGAGGTATGACAAAACAGGAACCGGCTGGGGACGAGGTGACACGCTTTGGGCTTGTGATGCCAAGCATGGCAATTGCACTGATTTCCATTCGGTGTTTATCTCCATGTCGCGTTCGCAAAAAATTCCCGCGCGCTTTGAAATGGGACTCTCAATTCCTGAAGGTAAAACTTCCGGTGAAGTGGTTGGCTACCATTGCTGGGCAGAATTTTATACGCGTGAACTCGGCTGGTATCCCGTGGACATTTCAGAAGCGTGGAAGCACCAGGAGAAAAAAGACTACTTCTTTGGCGCGCATGACGTGAACCGCGTCCAGTTTACGGTTGGACGCGACGTGGAATTGAGCCCCAGACAGCATGGCGAACGTGTAAATTACCTAATTTTCCCCTATGTAGAACTGGATGGCCAGTCGTATCCAAATGTGGCTAACTCCATTTTGTTTAGCGACGTTAGCGGCCCGGATGCCACCCGGGCATCGCGTTAAAGCCAGTAAAGACGCGGGGTTTCCAGCGGTCTGGGATATTTTTTTGTATCTCGGACCGCGCTTTTCTGCTAGATTTTCTGCCTATTAAATTCCACATGTCGATTTCGCGATTTATTCCAAAATTGGAAGCTGTTAAAAAAGTGTGAAGAGTTGCACTTCCGTGTACATAACTATGTACAAGCGCTTAATAATGGTGTGAAATTATCACCGCGTTTGGCAATACACTGGGACCCCTTTCGAGCGACAGTAATCCGGGGTCTGAAATTATCACCTTGATGGGCCGTAAAACGACGAACATACGAACAAAGAAGAACAAGCAGAGGAGAATTAGCTCAATGAGATTGTTAGAAAAAATGTGTTTTGTAGTGCTGGCCTCTGGGCTGGCTCTGGGACAGGCAACCGCACCCAATAGCGGCACTGCCAATTCCGGGTCAGTTGCAGATGATCTGAAGGCTTTGCGCGAAGCCATCAGCCAGCAGCAACAACAGATTGCTCAACAACAACAACAACTCCAGCAACTGCAGCAAAAACTGGATGAAAAGAACGCAAGCAAGCAGCAAGACGCTTCCGTCAGCTCCTCCACCGGGACCAGCTCCTCCAATTCAACCCGCATGGCCGCTAACACACCGCACGTACAGAATGCATCGTTGAACACCACGCCAACAGCCACGATGGTCCAGGACACAGTGCAAAAAGAATCGCCACTTTCATTGCGCCTCGGCGGAATGGAATTCACACCTGGCGGATTCATTGATTTTGAAATCGTGTTCCGCACCACCAACACCGGCCAGAATATTGCCACCGCGTTTGGCACTATTCCGTTTTCCAATTCCGGCCAGGGTCAGCTCACGGAGTTCCGCTCCACCTCACAGTATTCGCGCTTAAACCTGAAGATTGCCGGCAAATTCGGCGAGAACAAAATCACTGGCTATCTTGAAGGCGACTTCAACGGCAATGATGCTGGAAACGTAGTTGTTACCTCCAACCCGCACACCACCCGCGTTCGCCTGGCCTGGGCGGA
>DASZMF010000818.1:0-1726 GCA_035552035.1 Candidatus Angelobacter sp. | reverse complement strand
TGCAAAAGAAAGTTTTTCTGCCGCCGATTACCACGGCGAAGCGTCCCATGACGATTGCCGAGAAAATTTTTGCCCGGCACATGCTCAATGAACAGAACGAGCCCGGTGTGAGCTATGTGAAGCCGGATGACTCCGGTTTTGCCCGCACTGATCTGCGCTTCAGCCATGAGTACGTTACTCCGATGTCGGCCATCTTCTTTGAGCATTTTGTTGGCAAAGACGCCAAGGTCAATGATCCCGCGACCATTCTGTTTTTCCGCGACCACCTGACTTTTCTCGATGAAGTAATTTCAGAAGAGAAAAAGAAGATGGGATTGCTGGACTTGGCGGTTCAGCTTAAAAACAAGCAGGAAGATTTTGCCGTCAAGCAGGGAATCAAGCTGCATGGCGAACTGAAAGACCGCAAAGGCTCTGAAGGAATCTGCCACTCGATTGTGGCGGAAACGTATGCGTTACCCGGACAATTGAACGTTGGCTCGGACTCACACACGCCCCATGTAGGCGCTGTGGGCTGCATTGCCTTTGGCATCGGGACCACAGATGTTTTCAATTCCTGGATCACCAAAGACGTTCGCGTAAAAGTTCCAGAGTCAGTGAAGGTAATCGTCCGCGGCAAGCGCAAGCCGAACGTTACGGCTAAAGATTACATACTCCTTCTGCTTAGCATGGAATACATTCGTAGCGGCAAAGCGTTGGCCAAGGTAATGGAATATTCCGGCGAGGCAATTGAAGCCCTGAGCGTGGACGAACGCGCCACCATGACCAACATGGCGGCCGAGATTGGCGGCTTTACCGGCATCGTTGCTCCAGACCAGAAGACCGTGGAGTTTCTCATGGAGCGTCGTCGCATGTCTCGCGCTGAGGCAGAGAAGTTTGGCGAAGGCCTGTTTAGCGACCCTGACGCGCAGTATGCCCATGTGATTGAGTTGAACGCCGACGAAATCACGCCCATGATTGCCACCCCGGGTGATCCTGGGAACGGCAAATTTGTTCGCGACCTGAATACGCCGGTGCCGGTGGAAATTGCCTACGGTGGAACCTGCACCGCCGGCAAAAACGCTGACATGGATATGTACGCTGAAGTGCTGGCTGCAGCCCTGCAGCAGGGCCGGCGCGTGGCCGATTCCTGCAAGTTCTATATCCAGTTTGGCTCGCAGGAGACCCGCGAATACTGCGTGCGCAAAGGTTACCTGGATATTTTCAAGCAATCAGGCGCGATGGTGATTGAGCCGAGTTGCGGCGCATGCATCAACGCGGGCCCGGGTGTTTCAACCCGGTCTGACCAGGTGGTAATCAGCGCGCAGAACCGTAACTTCCCCGGCCGCAGCGGCCCCGGACTCATGTATCTTGCGAGCCCTTACACCGTCGCAGCCAGCGCGGTTGCCGGACACATTGTTGAATACACTCCGGGTAAAGAGGCCTCTCTTGCGCCGGAATTACAAAAGCACTGATGCTAGCAAAACTGGCGTTCAATCGGTCTGGCCTATCCAACACTGCCACAACGCAGATGGGATTCGTGTCAGAAATCGTACTTTTGCAGTAGATAAGGAACTGGAAGCGAAATCCTCAGGCATGATAATCTATTGATCTCAACTAAAGACTGCCCCCTCGTTCAACGGCAGGACAGCTGACTCTGACTCAGCATATCGGGGTTCGAATCCCTGGGGGGCAACCAAACCTAGCACTTTCCCGCACTATCCTGAATTCCTCGATCAAGCCGTTTCTG
>DASZMF010000817.1:0-4329 GCA_035552035.1 Candidatus Angelobacter sp. | reverse complement strand
TATTTCCGCTGGGCAACCGGGACAGCCGTGCAGAGTGCCGCGCTGCAAGATCAGAACTCGTTATCCGTCTGAACCCAAATCTTTCTGAGCCCCAGTTTTCTGGACCAGATTATTTTCTTTCCGCTACCAGTACTACAAATGAGCCAGGTTTCATTTTCCCCCGTCTCTCACCCGGAGCCGGCGCATCAAATTCTGCTGCCGGAAGAAAAACCTTGTGCGTCTTGGTATCAAGCCCCATGGTGCGCGCAGATCTTTTGGTCGCCACATTTTCCACGACAGTAAATTTTTCGGAAGAATCCTCGTGCACCACCGTGAGCGCGCCATCACCGGTTGAAGCAAAAGCAAATTTTGTTTCGGGATCGAAACCATTCGCATCCACGCCATTGCCAATGGCAGGGGTGGCAACAACCTTGCCCGTATCCGCATTCACAACAGCCATCATCTTGTCACCGCAGCCAATAAACAAACGCCGCGTTTTCGCGTCCATGGCCAGACCAGATGGCTCCTCACAAGGCGCGAGCGGCCAGTGATTTGTGATGGTCAGTTTTTGAGCGTCAAATTGAACAAGCTCAGATTTGTCTTCAATGTTCAGGAAAATGCTGCCTTTGCCATCTGCGACGGCAAACTCAGGCTTGCCACTCACCGCAAATGTACCCGCCACCGTGCCATCGGCGGCATTGATTGCGGTTACGTCATTGCTGCGGCCATTCATTGTAAAGACCCGTTTTGTTACCGAGTCATAGACAATGGCATCAGGATTGGCGCCAGTCTTCACGGTTCCCATTGACTTCAACGTCTTCAGGTCAAACATGGTCACCGTATTCGCGCGGCCATTACTGGTAAAACCCTTACCCAGTTCTGGCGCGATCGCTACTCCGTGCACGCCCTGCGTGTCCGGTATGTCGCCAGCAATTTCGTATGTATCAGCGTTCAGCACTACCACATGGCTCGCATGCGAGACATACACACGCCGCGCATCGCTATCCACTGCAATATAATCCCAGCCTTCATCGCCGGGGATTGAAATGGTTTTGGTGATCTCATATCCAGAAGGCCCGGCTTTGGGGCCTGCTGCCTTTCCTGGGAATGATGCGAACACAAGCGAAACGAGACCGACGAAAACAGCGATTTGTTGCAAGCGTACCTGGCGGCGCATGGCTATTGCTCCTTCAAAAAAAACGTTCGGTAGGCATTCTAAATCGAATCGAGATAAAAAGAACTTAGGTTCCCAGGGCAATCACAGCTTGCTTTATCGAAAATGAAACTACAGGCTGACAAAGCTTTCCGTTTATACACCCGAACTTTGAATCGTTAAAGACTTGCGTCTGCGGAACCCCTGAAGATGGTGGCGCTCGTCTGGGGACATCCCCTTAAATGCAATCAGCGCGAACACCAGCAACGCAGCAGCGCAAAACACCGCTTTCTGCAACACGGTCTGCGGCAGAGTAGCTGCTCCCAGCACCAGCAGGGCGCCGGTCAGGCCGCCCGTGAGTTTAACCAGAAACTTCGGCTGATGTTGCAGCGTCCGGTCGGCAAAGAAGAAGAGCAGGAACGAATCCAAGACGATGCGGCCCGTCCATGCAATGGCTGCTCCCTCAATCCCCCAATGTTTAGTGAGTTCCCAAACGGCTAGAAGATACCATGGCAACTCAAACAAATGCAGCCTTGCGGTAAGACTGGGACGTCCCGCGCTTTGAATGAGCGCAAACGGCACACATGCCACGGAATTAATAAAGACACCCGTGGCGAGCCATCGTAAAACGGATTGGCTATGCATCGCGAATGTGGGGCCCAGCCAGAGCCGCAATCCCTCAGGCGCAAAAGTGACTGTAATAAGAATGACGGGAAACATCGCCAGGAAAATATACTTAACGCCCCGGCCGGCCAGCAGCGCTGTCCGCTCGCGATTGCTGGCCAGGCTGGCGGCAAAGGCAGGGAACAGAACGCCCGAAACCGCGGCGGAAATAAAAGTGAGCCGGCCCACGAGATCAAAAGGCGTAGTGTAATAAGCCACCGCACTCACTGACAGTAGAGCGCCTATCAGGAACCGGTCGGTATAAACCATCAGCGGGCCTATAACGTTGCTGACGGTCATCCAGCCGCCAAATTTTACTAATGGCACTATCACAGCGCGTTGCAATTCAGGATTATGCCGCAGCGATGGCATAGCATAAAAGCAGGCAATAAGATGTGCCAGGCCGCCGAGGACGCGCCCAGTCATGAGAACAATGATGACTGGAACCAGACTATGAGAAAACGGCAGCACGAGCAGCGGTCCAGCTAGAGAAAAAATGCTGGTTGGGATACGAATCAAATTCAGAATACGGAAACGCTGCTGGGCTTCCAGGATACCGCGCAATCCCGACGTGACCGTCACAATTGGGATAGATGCGGCCAGCAGTTGAAAGCTGCGCAAAGCCTCATGCTGCAATGCCGGCGGAACTTTGAGTGCTTTATAAGTCAGCCAGGGCGCGATTCCCAGCATGACCAGGCCGCCACACACTCCGAGCAGCAGCATAAGAAAAAGAGAGGTCCAAACCAGCGCAGGAATCGACTCCTGATCTTTTCCGCCGATCCGGTCTGCCACCAACTTCGTCAGCGCCCGGCCCATACCCAGATCAAAAAGGCTGAAATAACCAATGATTACCCAGGCCAGAGAAAGCAGTCCAAATCGATCAACACCCAGCGAATGCACGAGCGGAGGAATCGCAACGACGCCAACGGCCATGGGCAACAACTGACCAACCAGGTTCCACACGGTATTGCGGGCGAGCAAACGTCCACTTGTCAGATTTGGCATGGGCTCAGCAATACTCATTTTTGTTTCGGACTCACTTCTTCTCCGCGCAAATAAGTCTGGCGCTGCTCAACTACCTGCTTCACCACCAACAATTTATGTCTATACCAATGGTAAATCAACACTCTTGAGTGCCGGCTAAACACGTTCTGGCCGCGGTCTCTGCGGGCAGATTTAAAAATACTAATCTCAAAATATACGTAAAACAGTGCCTTTATAGTCTTTGCATTGACCTGTATGATTCCATCCTGGAATTTTCATAAACGGATACAGATAAATCTGCGAAAATTGAATACTTAAAGCCCTACATTTACTGCTGTTCGTAATCCCGACAAGGATTGTGGCGGCTGTTTGCAAAATTGAGGCTTGAGGCGTTTGCCGTCCCGGTCTTGCAATGCTGCTGCAGTTCTGCTCATATTGAATATGGACTTAGACAATCTCAAAACCTTTATTGAAGTCGCAAGGCTCGCCAGCTTTTCCCGGGCGGCCGAAAAAGTGCTCCGTTCTCAACCGGCTGTCAGCGCGCAGATCAGACAACTGGAACAGGAGTATGGCCAGAGATTGCTTGACCGCAGCGCCAAATCTGTCCGGCTCACGCCCGCCGGTGAAGTGGTATTTGATTACGCCAACCAGCTTCTTGTATTGCAGGCCAAATCACTGCAGGCCGTGGCGGAGCAAGATGGCGTCCGCAGCGGCACTCTTTCCATCGGCGCCAATGAAGGCACTTTTCTTTATGTGCTGCCCAAGGTCCTGGCTAAATATCACAAACAGTTTCCCAAGGTAAAGATCAGCGTATATCGCAGCTTTACCCACAAGGTCGCGGAAAAAGTGGAAGAAGGCACAGTGGATCTGGGCGTTCTCACCATGCCGGTGAAATCACCCAGCCTGGAAGTGCTGCCCGTGTTCCGTGATCGCATCCTGTTGATGGTCGGCCCGGCCAGTCCGCTATTTAAGAAAAAATCCGCCACGCTGGAAGAACTCGCCGCTCAACCAATCATTCTGCCAAAGACCGGCTCCATCCGAAAGATCATGGAAAAACAGCTGCGCCCCTATCGGGACAATCTGAACGTGACCATGGAACTGACCAGCGTGGTGATGATTAAACGGTTTGTCCGCGCGGGCTTTGGCGTGTCATTGATTTGCCGCAATTTTGCCGCGGAAAATGTGCGGCGCGACGAAGTAAGACTTCTCAAAGTTGAAGGGCTTGATCTGTGGCGCGAACTCGCTTTAGTTTATCGCAAAGACCGCAGCCTGCCGCTGATTGCTTCAGCTTTTGTGGAAGTTGCGCGCAAGGAATTAGAGGTCCAATCGGCAGCCATAAGCGCTCTGTAAGCTGCGCTGCTGTAAAAAATGTTAATAGAGCTTTTGAAAAGTGGCCGCTATGTTGCGGTTCCGCTGGCTTCAGGAGCATTTATAACCACGCCTTCATTCGCCTGCTCCCTGCTCCGTTTTAATTGCAGTGATGTATAAACCGCTGCGAGAGCTACCATCAGGTTTGCAACTACCACTGGCGCGGAATGAATTGCGAATCC
>DASZMF010000816.1:0-3113 GCA_035552035.1 Candidatus Angelobacter sp. | reverse complement strand
GGAATTCTCTATGACCACATTTGCCATTGGGGTTGACCTGGGCGGGACCAACCTGCGTATTGCCGCGATTGACGATAAAGGTAAAACGCTGGACAAAATTACCACCAGCACGGAAGTGGCGCGCGGCCGCGACCAGGTGATCGACGAGATGTGCGCGGCGATCCAGGAGATTGTGGCCAAGCTGAGCGGCACCGGCGAGTTGGCGGGAATTGGCATCGGTGTGCCGGGGATTATTGAGATGCAGACCGGTATGCTGCGTCAGTCGCCGAATCTCCCGGGCTGGGAAAATTATCCGGTGCGCGATGAAATTGAGCGTCGCCTGAAAACCACTGTGGTGCTGGAAAACGACGCCAACTCAGCTGCTCTGGGTGAAAAATGGCTGGGCGCCGGAACCGAAGTGGATGACATGATCATGCTCACGCTGGGCACCGGCGTTGGCGGAGGCATTGTGCTCAATGGAAAAATCTGGCACGGCATGACCGGCATGGCCGGCGAGCCGGGACATATCAACGTGGAACCCAATGGCCACCCTTGCAACTGCGGCAGCCGTGGATGCCTGGAACAAATCGCTTCCGCTACTGCCGTAAAGCGCATGGCGGCTGAGGCCGTGGCTTCTGGCAAAGCGCCGCACATGGCGGAGGCCATGAAGTCGTCTCCTGAGTTCGGCGCAAAACTGATCTACGATCTCGCCATGCAGGGCGACACGCAGGCGCAGGCAATTTTCCGTATTGTAGGTAATGCACTGGGAGTGGTGCTGGCCGACCTGGTCAACATTTTCAATATTCCCATGTACGTGATTGGCGGCGGCGTGGCCAGCGCGTGGAGTGCCTTTGCTCCAACCATGATGGAGACCTTGCGAAGAAATTCTTTTGTGTATCGCGCAACCGCTCCGGCAGAGGACACGACCGCAGCGAATGCAAAAGGCGCAGCTCGCGTTTCCATCATTACACCTGCTCTGCTGGGAAGCGACGCGGGATTGATTGGCGCGGCGCGTTTGCCGATGATGGCAAGGCAGATGACTTTAGCACGATAGTCTTTTGGCCCGGCAGTCTTTCGACCCGTCAATTTTTTCGATTGGCAATTTAAGACTCTGAAGCAGAACAGGCGGAGCGAGCATGTCTAGAATGCAATTGCGCAGAACAATTCACACATACGCTTCAAACCTTCGCGCTGATTGTTAGAACTCCCCACGTTTATCGGCAGAGATGAAACGTGCAGCTCATAATCGTGAGAGAGAATTAATCCAATTCTCTTAAAAACGAACGGTTCAAAATAAGAAAAATTTTCTTTGCTCTTCATGCAGCAGGGCAGGGTATTGGCGCTATACTCGCCCCACATTACGCAGCGGAGGGCCGCACAAAAACAGAAACAATTGTGGCCGGCTCGTTCCAAGCATTGTTCCTCCGGGAAAATGCGGCCCTCCCTGTTGCGGTATCACTCTCATGACTTGAGGAACAAACACCAACGAAATATAGCGCCGCCCGCTCTAAGCGCCCGCCGGGAATTCTGTTCGTTCACGGCAAAGGCAGATCCAGCCAAAAATAGAATCGACGGTCAAAGCAAGATGCTGTTGAGATTTCTCCAAACTTACCGAACGCGCCCTTCAGCGCAATGATTGGAAAAAGATATGGCAACTGCACCAAAAATCATACCCACTCCGATTACCGGCCATCAGGTCGAAAACGTTCTGGCCTTCCGCACCAAGCCCGGAGCAGAGAGCATTAAAGGCGGCCAGACCATAGAGCTCGGCACCGTGCAAGTCAGCGAGTTCCAGAAGATCCGCCTGGTTTGTGATGAGCGCATCGGCTCCACCTGCAATGTGCTGGTCCGCATGACGATCATGGAAGGCAACGAACTGGTTGCGCTGCTGGACCAGGTTTTGCTTACGCCGCACGCCCAAACTACCAGAGTGTATGACGTGCCCGGAACGCAACTCTCCATTTCCATTGACGGCATTGGCGCCGCGACCACGCAAGGCGCGGTGGACGTATTGCTATACGGCCAATACTAGCGCCACCGGGGAAATTGCTGAGATAAGTGCATCACGGCCAGGCAAAACCGATTCATTCCGACGAATCGGTTTCTCTGGCCGTGATTGCATTTTGCGGCGATGATTCCTACATGAGGTTTCAGCTATAGTTAAGAGTGGAAAATCAACCGCACGGCCCAGCGCACATCTCGCCCGATCCCGTGCCGGACCCTGTACCGGAACCGCCATCGGGCCCGCCATCCGCCATTTTCGGCGCGTTTGCGCTGGATTTTTCGCCGCTCAAGATCTCACGCGATTACCGCCTGCTCTTTACCAGCCAGACCATTTCATTCTTTGGCTCCATGATGAGCTTTGTGGTTCTGCCGTGGCAGATGTACCAGCTCACGCATTCGTCGTTAGCCGTTGGATTGCTCGGCGCAGCGGAGTTTATTCCGACCATCACCATGGCGTTTGTAGGCGGAGCGCTGGCTGACTACGTGGACCGCCGGCGCATGGTACTGACTTCAGAATCGCTGATGGCCGCCTGCAGTGTGCTGCTGATCCTGAATTCGCTCCTCGCTCATCCCCGAGTCTGGTTGCTCTTCTTCTGCGCGATTGCTTATGCCGGACTCAATGGCTTAAAGCGTCCATCGCTGGAAGCGTTAACGCCGAAGCTTCTACCGCCGGAAATGATGACTGCCGCTTCCGCATTGCGATCTATCGGCGGCACGCTGGGCGGAGTTATGGGACCCGCGCTGGGCGGAATGGTGGCAGCAACATTTGGACCGACTCTGGCTTACTCCGCCAACTTTCTTACTTTTGCCATTTCCCTGATCGCCCTCTGGATCATGCGGGCCACGCCGCCACTGGTGAATGCAGACAGACCCAGCATGCATTCGCTGCTGGAAGGCCTGCGCTACGCGCGCAGCCGGCCGGAACTGCTGGGCACATATTTTATTGACATCAACGCCATGTTCTTCGGAATGCCGATGGCATTGTTTCCGGCCATTGCCGTAAAGTTCGGCGGAGCATCAGTGGGATTGCTTTACGCTGCGCCCTCGGCCGGCGCTTTTATAGCTTCAGTGGCTTCAGGATGGTCGTCGCGTATTCATCGCCATGGACTGGCCGTGACCATTGCTGCGGC
>DASZMF010000815.1:0-9831 GCA_035552035.1 Candidatus Angelobacter sp. | reverse complement strand
ACGGCACATTTTTTATCACGTTCGCGGTGCGATGCCGAAAAGCCTGTTCTTTGCCCGCATTCTCACGCTCATGGAGAGATGCTATCGCGAACTTTGCGACCAGGAAGCAGCCACGCGCTGCGGGGAGGAAGCAAAACTCTGCTTACCCGAACTCAATGCAGCGTTTGTGAAGGAAGTAAAAAAGAAGAGTGGCGGCCGCGCAAAACCCAGCGACCGGGCCATCTCCGTGATTATTCCCACATTTAATCGCAAGGCCACGTTGCGCCGCTGTCTTGAAGCTCTGAAGGCACAGACACTGCCGGCCGACGAATTTGAAGTGATTGTGGTGGACGACGGATCAACCGACGACACGCAGCCATTCCTGGCCAGGCAGCAAATGCCGTTTCGCTTCTCTTATTTTCAGCAGAAGAATCAGGGTGCCGGCGCGGCACGAAGATTTGGAGTGGCACAGGCCCGCGGCGAATATCTGCTGTTGATGAATGACGATACCATCGCCGATCCAGCCCTGCTGCAGGAACACCTGCAAATGCAGCGGAAGTACCATGACAGCTGCTTCGCCGTTCTGGGTACCTTCGACTATGAACGCCCGGCGCGCCGTCGTGCTCTTACCCACTTCCTCAGCACTGACCCTTTTATGTTCCCGCAAAAAAACATGCGCGAAGAATGGGATTACGGATGTACCCATTTCGTTACCTGCAACCTCAGTATCCGCCGCGATGCTGTTGTCGCCTGCGGCTCGTTTGATTCTGCCTTCCGCCTGGGTGAAGATACGGAATTAGGTATCAGGCTGGCCTCGGCCGGCTGCAAAGTTGTGTACCATCCGCAAGCCCTCGCCTTGCATGACCATTTGGAAATGCGCATGCCAGACATGGTCCGCCGGGCCAAAGCTTACGGGCCGGTCTATATGCAATTGCTGGAAAAACATCCGACGTTGAGCATCGCGCAACCCGGAATCACCCTGAAAGCACCCATCACCGCGGCTGACATTGAACGCGTGAGTGAAATACTGGCTGGCCAGAGACCGCAGATTGAAGAAATGGTCGGCGCGCTGGCGCAATACGATAATCGAGACTTCGAGCCTTTCTTTGCCACCAGAAGTGGAAACGGAACCGCAGCCGACGTGATCGTGAATCTTTTCCGCCAGGCGATCCCGCAGGTTCACTGGTTTTATGTTTTTGATGGACTATGCGCAGCGTGGCGTGAAAAACACTCCATGCCAATGCTTTTAACCGTCGCTGCCGAGGCACATGTATGAGCAACCGGCTCGCGCTTTCCATGATCGTTCGCAATGGCGGGGAGGACTTTCTCCACTGCCTGGAGAGCGTGCGCGGCGTGGTGGATGAAATTGTGATCGCCGATACTGGTTCCACCGATTCAAGCATCGCCATCGCGCACCAGTTTGGCGCTGAGGTCATACACATCCCATGGACCAATGATTTTGCCGCCGCGCGCAACGCCGCGCTGGCCCCTGTGACAGCTGACTGGGTTTTGGTCCTTGATGCTGACGAACAACTTGATGAACAGGCACGCACGCAGATTCCCGCCGCGCTCCAGGCAAAAAATGTGGAAGGCCACATTGTCACGATCAGAAATTATGTTCACAGCATGACTGAGCGCCTGTGGGACAAGCCTGCCATCGCGAATGATGGCCGCCTTGCACGCGCAACACAATTCGCGGGCTATCTGGAACATGAGAATGTCCGGCTCTTCCGCAGCAAGCCGGAAATCCGCTTTGCAGGCCGCGTGCATGAAACCGTGGGCACAGGAATTGAAGCCAGAGGCGGCAAGCTGGGTCGCACCGATTTCGTCATCCACCATTTTGGTTTTACCGCCACAGCCGAACAAAAAGCCGCGAAGAACAGTTTCTACCGCGAGTTGGGACAGCAAAAGATCCAGGAGATGCCGGACAATGCTCAGGCTCATTTTGAGCTTGGTTTGGTGGAACTGGATAACTTCCAGAATTATGAAGAAGCGTCTCGCTTGTTGGCCCGGGCCTGTGAGTTAAATCCGTCATTGGCCGTGGCATGGTTCTTCCAGGGAGTCGCCTATGCAAGGCGTCAGCAGGATGCCATGGCTCTGCCCTGCTATGCCCGTGCCCGGACCCTGGGCATAGATTCTGCCCCGCTGGCTGAGGCTGAAGCAGACGCTTTCTATAACTGCCAGCAATTCACAGAAGCCCGCAAGGCGTATCGCAAAGCATTGCAGCTGCGGAGCAGTACAGATGTACTGAGCAAACTCGGGCTCACCGAGGTGCGGCTGAACCAGGTGGACGCAGGGCTCAAAAAAATAAAGACGTCTGTTGCGAACAGCCCGGCTACACCAGAACTGCATGACCGTCTGGTGCTGGCCGAGCTCAGTCTGGGGCACATTGCCGCAGCCGCACAGGCGGCAGAAGACAAGCTGCATGCGGTGCAGCGCACGGAATCAGGCTTTCTACGCGCGGCCGCGCTGTGGTTGCACGCCAAACGCGAGGAGCACGTACTGGAGATTTTGCGGGTGGGAATGCAAGAGTTCCCGCATTCCGCGGAGTTAAGCCGGGCCTTTAACCAGATGGAAGCAAAGAGATTAGAAGCAGCGCAGTCGGCAAACTTTGCAGCGCATTAAAGGTATCCGGGGTTGCGACGATAGGTAGGAAGTAACAATTGCAACATGGAAAACGGACTCGGCCAGTAAGCGATGGCGAGTGAGTCCGGTAACCAAGAAGGAGTACTAACATGTCATTAAGCGTACTGAATAACATACCCTCTCTACAGGCCCAGAACCAATTGGAAGCAACCAACGCCGGCTTACAGAAAACACTGTTCCGGTTGTCCTCTGGTTCACGCATCAACAGCGGCGCAGACGATGCCGCCGGCCTGGCGATCGCCGATGGTTTGAAAGCGAACATTTCAGCTCTGAATCAGTCAGCCAGCAATGCCAATGATGGCGTTGGCCAGCTGCAGGTAGCTGACGGATCTTTGAATCAGGTTACATCCTTGTTGAATCGCGCAGTTACCCTGGCCACGGAATCTGCCACCGGCACGGTGAGCAGCAGCCAGCGCACGGCCCTGGATGCAGAATTCACCTCGATCAAGGCTGAAATCGACCGCATCGGCAGCAACACCACTTTCAACGGAACTTCAGTATTCTCAGCCAGCACGACTTCAGTATTCCTTAGTGACGCAGGCTCCAGCAGCTCCATCGGAACCACCACTGGCGTTCTTTCTTCCAGCAGCATCGGAAGCTCCAGCCCCACCGACCTGAGCACCGACGATCTGACCACCGCCGGCAACGCGGCCACAGCCCTCACGGATATCAACAGCGCGATTGCCAACGTTGCCAGTCTGCGCGGCACCCTGGGCGCAAACATCAACCGTCTGCAATCTGCCAATGCGGTTATCACCAACCAGGTACAGAACCTGTCCGCGGCGGAAGACCAGATTCGCGGCGCAGACATCGCGACAGAAGTCGGCAACCTGTCGAAATTCCAAATCCTGAACCAGACCGGTATCTCGGCACTGGCCCAGGCCAACCAGTCACAGCAGGGCATCCTGAAACTGCTTCAGTAACGCTTGACAGTTAAGCAGGCGGGCAGCAATGCCCGCCTGCAAAATATATAAAAGGTTAAAGTCATGGCTACATCGATTACTCCATCGACAACCACAGTAAACGCAACCAACGCCGGCCAGGGCATCGACGTACAAAGTACGGTGTCGCAGCTCATGCAAATAGCGCGCCTGCCAGAAGCGGCGATGCAAACCGAACAGGCCACGCTCAGCGGTAAGGCATCGGCCATCGGAACTATCAATAACGCTCTTAATGCATTCCAGAGCAGCGTTCAGGTCCTTACAAACTTTTCCGGCCAGCTCGGCGCAAGAACCATCACTTCCTCCAATAGCGGTCTGGTTACGGCAACGGCGGATGGAAGCGCTACACTCTCGAACCATCAAATTACCGTAAATAATCTGGCAACTACTTCCTCATTTTTTACCACTGCCGCGGCCAACAGCTCCGCGCCCGTGACCCAGGGCAGCTTTGATATTCAGGTAAACGGCGCAAAAGCCGCCACCATTACTGTTGATTCCACCAACGACACGCTCGATGGGGTGGCCGCCGCCATCAATAGTGCCAATGCAGGCGTGACCGCCAGCGTAATTACTGATACCAAGGGAGCGCGGCTCTCCATCCTAAGTTCAACCTCCGGCACGGCCGGCACCTTGAGTTTTGCCAACAACACGACCAACCTGACATTCAATCAGGCTGTGGGCGCCAAGGATGCCTCTCTTTCCGTTGACGGCATCCCCATCACCAGCGGCAGCAACACGGTCAACGGCGTAATTCCAGGCGTGACATTGAATCTTCTGGGCGCTGACCCCAATACCTCAGTTGCGCTGGGAGTAACGCCAAACGTGTCCCAGGCCAGCGCGGCCATTCAGTCATTCGTGAACAACTACAATACGGCGATCCAACAGGTCAACGCGCAGTCGGTTTACGACCCCACCACCAAATTCTCACAGCCGCTCAGTGGCGACTCAACGCTCTCATTGGTGCAACAGCAGCTCTATTCAGCCATCAGTTATTCAACACCAGACAGCAACCACGGAATTAATTCCCTGGCCAGCCTGGGTATTACCGTAAACAACGATGGCACCCTTACCGTGGACAACACGGCGCTTTCAAACGCGCTGACCACGCAGAATGCTGACGTACAAAACTTTTTTCAAGCCGCCAGCACCGGCTTCGCGCAAAGCCTGAATACCACGCTCAGCTCCATGACGGACACGACCAAGGGCGCGCTCCAGGTTGAACTTACCGGCATCAACGGCAACATCAGTTCACTCACCGCGCAGATTGCGGATTTTGAAACACAAATGGTCCAGCGCCAGACAGATCTGACAACTCAATACGCCCAGATCAATACCACGCTGGAATCCTTGCCAACATTACTTGCTCAGATCAACAGTCAATTAGGGAGTTTAGGAAGCAATGGTTAATCCTGCTTTGGAATATCGCAAACGCGCCGTGGAAGGGGCCAGCCCGGTGGGCCTGGTCGTAATGTTATACGGCGGCGCAATCACAGCTCTCATGCGGGCCATCAGCGCAATTGAAGCCAACAACATTGAAAAGCGCGTCGTTGAGCTGAACAAGGTATTCGCGATTCTGGCGGAACTCCAGGGCACGCTCGACTTCGAAAAAGGCGGCGCCGTGGCGCAACAACTGGAAAAATATTACATCGTGCTGCGCGCCCAGGTCCTGGAAGCGAGCATCAAAAATTCCAAGTCAATTCTTGAAGACCTGGTTAAGAACGTGTCCGGTGTAAAAGAAGCATGGCAGCAGGTGGAGCGTGAGGTGGCAATCAAAGGCGTAAGCGGAGCCGCTGCTGCACCGCAAGCGCCCACAAGCCTGGTACATGCCGGCCAGCCGATGGTCGCCGCACTATAAGAGAACATGCTTACCCCGGAAAAACTCGAGAGCTTTGCCAGCAGATACAAACGGCTCATGGAAGACATGATTGCCCTGAACGGGCAGGAAGGCCCTCCATTGATTACGCCAGAATGGGTGAAGTGCGCCCAGGACGTGCTCAACCGCAGCAGCCAGCTTACGGCTGATCCCGGCTTTGCCGCAGTCAAATCCACACCGCAGATTCACCAATATCGCATTGAGCTTTTGCGCCTGAAAGCTACGCTGGAAAGCGGCCAGCAGCTGTTGCTATCCCAACGCCAGGCCATTCAGGCCGATCGCGCGCGGCTCAAGCGGGTTGGCGCCCTTACCGCAACGCTGCGATCCATGCAGTAACTCCATTTGTGCCGCGGCTCCTGCACCCAGCCTCAATAGGAATGCCTTCCTAAGTTATCCAGAGAGTAAACCATGGAAAAAGATATTTTTCGCCCGCCTGCGCGTACTATTGTCTCATCATGTTCCTTGAGGTATTTGATTTGCGCAGACGCAAGACTCCCCCTGGTGGACCAGATCGCCTCCTCGACCAGCTCGATAAAGTCGAACGCCAGCTGCAAAAATGGACCAGCAGCAAGCCGGAAAACGCGGAGCTGTTCCGGCGCGACCCTCTGGCCGCCATGCGCGCTGCCGGACTCAACATGGAAGATGACATCATGCTTGAGCTGGAATTAGTTACCAAGGCAATCGCCAAAAAGCTGAAGTAAATTGATAGCTTCTTGGCCCTGCGCCTGTTCCATGATTTAATCCCTGCATGCCGCAAAAACCTGACTATGGAATTGACGCGCCCGGCGTCATCCGCAACCTGCTGGTCATAGGTGCAGCGTTGTTCGTCTCCTCATTTTTTATTTCAGTGATTCGCATTGGTTTTGTCATCATCGAGTTGAAAGACGCTGCTCGCTCCTCTGGACTCTCCTGCATTGTCGGCGGCATCCTGATGTTGCTCTACGCCAAATGGGGAAAGTTTCTTCACCGCGACCGCATGCTTAAAATGATTTCCTGGCGCGGCGATGAACAGGTCCTGGATGTGGGCACTGGACGCGGCTTGCTGCTGGTGGGAGCGGCGCGTCTTCTTAAGAGCGGAAAAGCCATTGGCATTGATGTGTGGAGCACCAAGGATCTCTCTGGCAATTCTCTAGAGCGCACGCAGGCTAATATTGAAGTTGAAGGAGTGCAAGACCGCATTGAACTCAAAAGTGACGATGCCCGCAAACTCAGCTTCCCTGACGCCACCTTTGACGTGGTGCTATCGAATCTGTGTATCCACAATATTCCCGATAACGAAGGCCGCGCCCAGGCCTGCCGTGAGATTGCACGCGTGCTTAAGCCCGGAGGCACAGCGCTCATCTCAGACTTCATCAAGACAGGTTTTTACCAGAAAGTATTTGTTACGGCAGGATTGAAGGTGAGCCGTACCAGAATGAATCTACTGTCTTTCCCGCCGCTACGCGTGGTCAAGGCGGAAAAGCGGTAGAGAAGCGCGGACAGAATTTGTTTGCCGGTCTAGAAGTATTCAGGAACTGAAGGCAGGCCTTCTATGCGCCCGCCGATGATGGCTTTAAATTCTTTGAGTAATTCATCATGCAGCAAGGTGTTACTGCCCAGAACCTGCTTGCTATCGATATTGAACGGCCCGCCAGTAAAGTTGGTGACCTTGCCGCCTGCTTCCTGCACCAGCAGCACGCCTGCGGCGGTGTCCCATGAATTGAGATTGAATTCCCAGTAAGCGTCATAGCGTCCGCTGGCCAGGTAGCAAAGATCCAGCGCGGCCGAGCCGGCCCGGCGCACGCCATGTGAGCGCAAAGTGATCTGGTGATAGAAGTGGATATTTGGGTTTTTATGCCGCTTGTGGCTGGGAAAGCCCGTGGCTACCAGGCTCTCTTTGAGACGCGCGATCGTTGAAACATGAATCGGGCTGCCGTTCAGCAATGATCCGCTTCCCTTTTCCGCGGCAAACATTTCATCGCGTGAAGGATCATAGACCACGCCGGCAATCAGCTCGCCTTTGTATTCCAGTCCCATGGACACGCAGAAAACCGGAAAGCCGTGAGCAAAGTTGGTGGTGCCATCCAGCGGATCTATATACCAGCGGAAGTCGCTGCCCGTTTCACGGCGGCTGCCTTCTTCGCCAATCAGGTCATGCTCCGGCCACTGCTGGCGTATACGCTCAACAATCAGCTTTTCAGAAGCGCGGTCCGCCTTGGTCACCAGATCGGCGTCGCCCTTATATTCAATGGATACTTTGCCGAAAAACGACATGAGCAGTGAACCGGCTTCTCGGGCCAGATCCTGCATGGGATGGATAAAGGTTTCTTGCGCGGGCATTAGCGGGCGCGGCGCCCGGTATCTTCAGAGATATACATAATCTCGTGCTTGAAGATAAACAAGTTCGGCGAGCCCTCGCGGGTCAGGCGGACCATGCCGGCGTCGTAGTATTCGATCCAGCCATAGAAGGTATCGCCACAAACCAGCTTTACTGACACGGGCGTCTGCTTCTCACCCAGGGCTTTCAGGTAAGAGGACTCCATCCCCGTATCTTCCGGCGGAGGAGTTTTGGTGGTCTTTTTAGCGAAGGCTGGGGCGGCTGGACGGAACGACATGTGAAATATTGTAGCGTAAAAATGCTTTTCGGCAATTAGCAATTCGCAGTACTCAGAAAAAATGATTTTCAGTTTGGGCAAAAAAATTCAAGGTCACGAATGGGTAAACACCTTCATTTTGCCGGAGCCGTGTAGTATCCCGCGCGATGCCGTACCTGATACGGCTTCCCATCCGGGTCCTTCTTGTTCAACTGCACCAGGACGCGCCGGAAAGGAGAATCTGAAAGCTTGCGATTGGGATAAAAAGCCAGCAGGTACTGCGTGCGCAACTCGTCGCTGATTTTGCGGAAAGCCTCATCCAGCTGCTGCTCGCCTTCAGCATAATAATATTTGCCGCCGGTATCCTTGGAAATCTGGATCAGCGCGTGTTCACCACCCAGATTGCGGCCGGCATCTGCCTCAACCGGCACCACAATAATGCTGTACACAATTGCCTCGGCCTGCTGGGCACGGCGCAGAGCGTTGTTGTAATCGGTTTTGCTGGTGGTGTCGCCGCCGTCAGTAATCAGCACCAGCACCTTGCGGCCTTGGCGGTCCAGCAGAGAATCCGAGCAAAGATAGATGGCATCGTAAATCGAAGTGCCCGGGCCGGTGCGCAGGTTATCGATGCCGCGCTCAATCAGCTTTATGTCAGAGGTGTAGCGGACAAGCTGGTCCACGTTTTCCGTCACTTCAAAAACTGAGAGATTGTCCTCATGCCGCAGAATGGAGTGAACAAATCTGCGGGCTGAAGATACTTCCAGCTTGAAGTCGCGCAGGGTGCTGGGGCTGGTATCAACGGCCAGCGCAATGCTCAGCGGGATGGCCGATTCTTTATCAAATACCTTGATGGTCTGCGGCACGCCGTCTTCAAATAACTGGAAATCCTCTTTTGTCAGGTTCGCCACCGGCCCGCCGTGCGAATCCGTCACAGTGGTGAAGATGTTCACCAGGCGTACGTTTGAGTGAAATGTAAAATCGTCATTACTCTGGGATTTTGAGCCCGGCGGAACACGATCTCCCTGTTGCCGGTCCTGCGCAAACGCCAGAACGCCCAATAGACAAAGCAGACACAACAAGGTGAACCACGGCGGCAAAGCGCGAGTGAGTCTCATAAGTTTGATCAAAGGGTATTCTGAAAATTTTAGATGCAAACGGCGGCCAAAGGTTATTTGCTTACACGAATTTCTTCAGGAAAAGGTTCACCATCGGCCCACACTGCGCCGTCTTCAAAGTGCTCCTTTTTCCAGATAGGCACGGTTTTCTTCAAGGTATCAATCAGCCAGCGGCAGGCCTCAAAGGCAGCTACCCGATGCGCGGACGCCACGCCAATCAGCACGCTGGTCTCGCCAATTTCCAGCTTGCCCAGCCGATGGACAAGGCAGACATCACGCACCTTAAAACGTTCAAGTGAAACCTGAGCTAATTTCTCCATCTCATTTAAAGCCATGGATTCATAGGCTTCATAATTTAGATACAATGTACGCCGTCCCCGCGTGTTATTGCGCACCACGCCGTCAAAAAACAAGGCCGAGCCGTCTTCTGGATGCTCCAGCTTTTTCTTGATTGCGGCCAGGTCAATGGGCTCCCGTACGATGGCGCAATGCTCAGAGCGGAGCGCCTCTGTCGTTGGTTTCCCGCCGCTGACCGGCGGCAGCAAACCCACCTCGTCGCCTTCTTTCAGGGCCTCGGCGGCTTGCGCATATTCCTGGTTGATTGAGCACGCAATCGAGCTACTCAGTCCCTTGAACTTAGGAAAGTGTTCGGCATAATGGGCCGTCACGGCGGAGAGCTTTGCTCCCGGCTCCAGTTCAAGCGA
>DASZMF010000814.1:0-3814 GCA_035552035.1 Candidatus Angelobacter sp. | reverse complement strand
GGTGTAGCCGGCCTGAATGCCGCCAGCGTGAACGTGAGCGCTTACACCGATTGGACCGTGGATTTTAATTTTGGCCCAATCACGACGCGCGTCGGCCGCGGCATGCCGTTTGTCTATGTCACGACGACTGGCGCGAATCCGACAGTGAGTTTTGCCGGGCAGCCAACGGTTTTCAGCAACAACGGAAATATTCTTGGCGTGAGCATTGCCAATAATAATTATGGTTTGTTTTGCCCTGCAGGAGGAACTTGGAGCGGCATCGGTGGCACGGTGCTGACTTGTAATCTTCCCGCTGGGCACAATTATTTTTCTCTCGCATTGTTGCCGAACCAGGCGGCCCTGACCAGCTATGCGGGATTTGCCTTTTCCTTCCCTACCAACACGCAGGTTTCGTGGAGTTACAACCCGACCACCAGCGCGGTGACCACTACTTACACGGTAACCACGCAGGCAAAAGAGGGAACACAGACCGGGTTTCTGATGGCGCTCTATCCGCATCAGTACTCATCGCTTTCTGGCAGCGCTATCAATACGACATTTACTTATCCTTCCAGCCGCGGGGCGCTTGAAGTTTTGCAAGGCACTACATTTACAACCGTCAATACATTTCACGGTATTCTGCCATTCATGCCGAGCACGAATAATTTCAACAGCGTAACGTTGCGATCCTTGGTGGACTCGGTGGCGAACGAGGCCAATCATTTTACGGTGAGCCAGAGTGGTGGCGGAACGAACACGTATGACATCGGCAAAGACCTGGCGCGAGTGGCGCACTTGATGCCGATTGCCAGCGTTGCCGGAGACACGGCTTCCTTAAACAGTTTGCAAACGAGCCTGCAAAACGAGTTGCAGAACTGGTTCAACGGCGCAGCCAACGGCCAGAGCAGCAACGTCTTTTATTACAACGGTAATTGGGGCACGATGATTGGCTATCCTGCAGCATTTGGTACGGACGATGCCCTGAACGATCACCACTTTCACTACGGTTACTGGATTCATTCATCCGCGATTCTGGGCTTGTTCAATCCGGCATGGATTCAGACGAATAGCTGGGGCGGCATGGTGAATCTACTGGGCCGCGACATTGCGACTCCGGTGCGCAATGACACGATGTTTCCTTTCCTGCGCCACTTTGATGTCTATGGAGGACATTCCTGGGCTTCTGGCCAGGCCCCGTTTGGAGATGGCGAAAATCAGGAATCAAGTTCAGAAGCGGTGAATGCCTGGACCGGCCTGATTCTGTTTGCCATTGAAACCGGGAACACACAGCTGCGTGACGCCGCGATCTGGATGTACACGATGGAGACAAACTCCATCTTTGATTATTGGTTCAATGATGGACCAGTCAACACTTTCCCTGCGGGCTTTACGCGAGTGGAAATTGCCAACGTCTTCGACGGCAAGGGCGACACCGGAACTTTCTTCAGCGGCCAGATCGAGTTAGAGCACGGCATTGAGTTCCTGCCATTCCATGGAGGATCGTTTTATCTGGGGCGCGATCCAGCTTATTCACAGCGCAACATTGCTGAAGTGACCTCGATGGATCCGAGTGCTTTTGCATCCACCAGTGTGAACTGGCCGGATCTTATGGAAGAATACGAAGCGTTTTATGATCCTACAACTGCGCTGAGTCAATTTAACAATACGTCATTCCTGTTCGATGGTGAGAGTAAGGCGCATGAATATTACTGGATCACCAACATGCAAGCGCTCGGCGAAGTGGATGAAACCGTTACGGCAAACACGCCACTTTATCGAGTTTTTAAAACCACTGCCGGCGTGCGCACCCACGTGGCGTTCAATGCCAGCACTGTCGCAGCAACAGTGGCATTTTCTGACGGCACAAATCTTTCAGTCCCGCCGGGAAGCATGACCAGCGAGTTTGGCACGGTGACATTAGGCGCTGGAAGCACGCCTCCGCCGGCGCCGCCCGCGGCTCCGACGACACTCACAGCAACCTCGGCATCGAGCAGCCAGATCAACTTGAGCTGGCATGCCAGCACAACTGCTGGAGTAACGTACAACGTTCATCGGAGCACAACTTCTGGATTCATTCCATCCGCAGCAAATTTGATCGCCAGCGGTATTACGGCAACAACGTTCTCGAACACTGGTCTGGCGGCTTCAACAACTTTCTTCTACGTGGTCACGGCAGTGAATGCTGGCGGAGAGTCTGCACCATCCAATCAAGCCAGCGCCACTACTGCGGCCGGTGGCGGAGCTGCCACGGGCAATACTTTGTTTGTTCTGGCGGGAGCCACACCGACAGTTACCGGCGCTCTTTCTTTCACTGTTGGCGCTGGCGCAAGCTCTGACACCATCCCGGCGGACAACGGCGCAACCTTTGACGGTACGCCGAATAACCCGCTGGTCTATAAGATCACGGGCGTCAACGCCACATACAACGGCGGAGCCACGCAGTTCAATCTTTTTGTGGATAGCAAAACAGGGGTTGGCAATGGCGTGCAGGTGCAAGTGCTGTATGACTTCACGGGAAGCGGGACCTTTAGCCGCGTTGAGACTTACCACTATTTCCCTACGAATGATACGGTGGGCTTTGAAAGCTATACGCAGGCACAAGGGCTGGAAAGCAGTTCTGGCACATTTGCAAACCTGAGCAACGGCACAGTTGAAATTAAGGTTTGGAATGCGATTGGAACGAGTGCCGGCTTTTTGAATGCCAGTGCTACCACGGCACAGGGAAGCCAGTCGGCTATTGTGTTGCCGTTTGGCACTGTCGCGACTCCGCCTGCAGCACCAACTACGTTGACGGCAACGGCGGCTTCCAGCAGTCAGATCAATTTGAGTTGGCATGCCAGCACGACTGCGGGCGTGACTTATAACGTTCATCGCGCTACAACGTCTGGCTTCGCTCCGTCGGCAGCTAATTTGATTGCCAGCGGCATCACTGCAACAACTTTCTCCAACACCGGTCTAACGGCTTCGACCACTTTTTTTTATGTGGTTACGGCTGTGAATGGTAACGGAGAGTCTGTTCCATCGAATCAAGCCAGCGCCACAACAGCGGCTGGTGGAGCTGCCGTGGGCAATACTTTGTTTGTTCTGGCGGGAGCCACGCCGACCGTTACTGGAACGCTTTCATTCACATCTGGCACAGCAGCGAGCTCTGACACCATTCCGGCCGACAACGGCGCAACCAATGATGGCACTCCAACTAATCCGCTGGTGTATAAGGTCACTGGCGTCAACGGCACATACAACGGCGGAGCCACACAGTTCGCTCTGTTTGTAGACGCCAAAACGGCGGTAGGCAACGGTGTACAGGTGCAAGTGCTGTATGACTTCACAGGAAGCGGGACGTTTAGCCGTGTTGAAACCTACCATTATTTTCCAACTAACGACGTGACGGGCTTTGAAAGTTACGCGCAGACCCAGGGACTGGAGAGCAGCTCCGGCACATTCACAAACCTGAGCAACGGCACAATTGAGATCAAGGTGTGGAATGCCATTGGCACGAATCTCAGTTTCCTGAATGCCAGCGCCACTGCGGCACAAGGAAACCAAACCAAGGTTGTGCTTCCTTTTGGTAGTTTGACGCACTAAAGCAATGCGCCTTAAAAAGCGAGACGGTATAAGCTTGAGATGTTTACCAAAACGTTTTGGTAGGCGCATTCGACTTCTCTGGTAAGTATTTCCTGGCCCTGCTTTGCAGGGCCGGGGCATAACTAACACGGATTTATCAGAAAGGGGATTTGACATGACGTTTGATAAGATATCGCGCCGCCAACTTGGAAAACTTGGTGTGGGCGCATTGACTATGAGTGCGCTTACTTCTCTGCCGGGGGCTGGCCTG
>DASZMF010000813.1:0-3531 GCA_035552035.1 Candidatus Angelobacter sp. | reverse complement strand
GTCCCTCGCGCAGAGAGTTTACGGCGGCTATCACCGCGCCCAGAATCAGCGCAATACAGACCGCAAGCATGCCGGGAATCCAAACATGCGCGTCAGTGTAAGTGACGCCGGCAAAAATGGTGTGCGCGTCAAACAGGCGCTCAAAGCGGCCAATATAGACGCTCAAGGCCAGCGCCAGCAGAAAAAATGCAAATGCAATGGAAAGCCCGCGCCACGGAAGTAACGGACCGCCATCGCGCTTGCCGGTAATCGCGCGCGTTCCTCCGGTGATCACGGTAAATACAATCGCCACCACACAGATGATCACAGCCAGAGTCATCAGCCATCCGGAGATCAGCTGCCACGCCGGCAGCGTGAACAGATAAAAATTCAGCGGCTTGCCAAAGATGGGATCGCTCACGCCACCGCTGGCCTGCGGAACATGCCAGTAAAGCGCATACGTGAGCCACTCCGCCATCATCACCGCGCCGGCGCCGAGAGCAACAAGCACCGAGACAACCAGCGCGATGATCCGCGCAAAAGTAGCAATCGGCAGCTTTACCGGCTGCCCGCCAATAAAAATGGTGTGCGTCATCTGCAGGTCAGTAAAGTACGCACGCCTGAGTGCCAGAAACGAGCCAAACAAAATCACGAACGTGGCCACGGCAAACCCCGCGAACACCAACCACTGAAAGACCTGCGTTTTCCAGAACACCGCCTGGTATCCGAGCGAGCCAAACCACAGCGCGTCAACGTAATAGGAGAAGGCGGTGCGGCAGGCGATCAGCAGTCCGAAAAAGATGGCCAGAATCAGCAAAAAGCGCCGTCTGCGCCGTGGGGGAACCGGCCCATCGCGCCGTGGTTGTTCCGGCCAGTTGCGCCGCGGCCCGTTTTCTTGCGGATCCGGCGGCCAATCAATCGTCTCAGGCATTCCATTCCCCCATTTTCATCACTCTAGATAAGCCACCAGCATACACTTCGCCTGATATTGCAGGCGGCTGATATTGCCACAGCGACATGGCTCGGTAGGCGTCGAAAGAATGATCGAAGCCAGCGAGAACGCCATATGTTTTCAATCATCCGCGGTGTCCCGATGACGCGCGATGTCGGCGATTCCGGCGATGGGGCGCGCTTCGCGCACCCTCCCCCTCCCCTACCCATCCCAAATTGGCGCAGACTTCAGAGGCTCATCGCAAGTCATCCCAGATTGGCGTGCACTTGAGCAACTTGATTTCAAATGGCGTAGGGTTGAGTGACTTTCCAATCTTTCCCGCTCGCAACTCATCTTTTCCTGATTCAAACGAAATGTCCTACTATGCTTAGATTTTTCAAGTACGTCAATCCGGCTTTAGTACATCTTGACAAGGTTTTTTGAGGGGCCTTCTTTTTTTAGACATGTGTAAGCCACTGTGGGTAACTTGGCTTTCCCTTCCCTCTTGATTTATCTTTTTTGCTTACATCGCCCAACCAAGAGGCTCCCATGAACGCACTTCCATTTCGTCTTGCCTTGATTGCTACGCTCGTTCTTACCGCTGCTTCCACTGGTTTCGCACAGCAGCGTCCCGCACAGCAACGTCCTGCAAAAGAAAGCCCTGCGCAGCAGCCGCGCCCCAACAAAATGGGCGGCCCCATTGCTGACGCGCTGCGCGAACTGGTAGAAACTCCGGCAGTCTCCGGCTATGAACAGGCGGTGGGCAAGAAAATTGTGGCGCGATTGAAAGACATGCCGCAGAAATATGACGGCGCGGCCTCAGGCGCAAAGAAGTCCGGAATAAAGACGGACAATCTGGGCAACGTCACCGTGACCATTGGCTCGGGCGAGCCGAAGCGGCTGGTGGTTGCACCCATTGACGAGCCGGGCTTCGTCGTCAGCGGCATCACGCCCGATGGCTATCTCACATTGCAGCGGCTGCCGCAGGGCGGCAATCTTCCGCTCTTCAACGAGCTTCACGCCGCGCAGCCCATGAAGCTGCAAACAGCCAAAGGCGAATGGATTTCCGGCGCCATGTCCGGCGTCTCCATTCATTTGCAGCCGCAGCGGCAGCATCCACCGAGCATGGCGGATCTCGACAACATGTTTCTTGATGTCGGCGCAACCTCGGCGGCGCAGGCGCGCGCGGGTGGCGCGGATGTGCTGAGCCCAGTGGCGATTGATCGCACATTTTACTGGCTCGATTTCGGCAGGAAATATGCCTCGGCGGCCATTGGCGACCGCTTTGGCGCGGCCGCGTTGCTGCAGGTGCTCAACTCGCTTGATCCGGCAAAGGTAAAGGGCACGCTGACCGTAGCGTTTGTAACGCAACAGTGGCTGGGCGCGCGCGGTCTGCAAAAAGTGCTTTACCAGTTGAATCCAAACGAACTGATCTATGTGGGCCGGTTGATGCGTCCGGCAGCGCCAGCGGCGAATGCGGAAGGCGGTGCAAAACGCGAAGCTGCGCCTGAGTTCAAGCAAAAGACCGGCAGCGGCGTGATTATCGCATCAGAAAAACCTGACGCCGAACTCAGCGGACTGGCCGCCGAGCTGAAAGAAGCTGCCGGCCAGATCAAAGCCCCCGTCGTCACTGATGTTTCCGCGCCCCTG
Source organism: Candidatus Angelobacter sp. (assembly GCA_035552035.1). Taxonomy (GTDB): domain Bacteria; phylum Acidobacteriota; class Terriglobia; order Terriglobales; family Acidobacteriaceae; genus Angelobacter. The sequence goes on along the minus strand of DASZMF010000813.1, from coordinate 971 downwards.
CTGCCGCGCGGCGGATACATGGCGCAGGCGAAACTGCCCGAACGCACCGTGCATCTTTCCATCGCCACGGGATGGCCCTCAACGCCGGCCGAGGTGATCGACACCAATGACATTGATGCGCTCGCGCTTTTACTGGAGCAGTATCTACAGGGATCGGTGCAGAAGCCATTCAAAATGGCGATGACTCCCCCAGCACTGCCCGCGCCACAGCGCCCGGCTACTGCGCCTTCGCCGGAAACTATTCTCAAGCAGCTCACGGAAACCTACGGCGTAAGCGGCGGCCATGAAGAGCACATGCGTGACGCTGTCTCGGCGCTGCTGCCGGCCTGGGCTAAGCCGGAAACTGACGACGCTGGAAACTTGATTCTGCACTGGAATGGCGGCGGCAGTGCCGCTGGTAAAAAGTCTCCTTCTATCGCCGTGGTGGCCCACATGGACGAAATTGGCTATGAGGTTCATGCCATCCTGCCGGACGGACGCCTTGAACTGGAATCAAAAGGCGGCGGCGTGCTGGCTTATTTCCTGGGACACACCGCGCTGGTTCACTCAACCCGCCACGTCTGGCCCGGCGTGCTGGAATTACCGGAAGGCTGGGACAAGCCTGACTTCCAGTGGTCGCGCAATCCACGCCAGATGTTTTACATGGATATTGGCGCGCGCAACGGGGACGACATTACCGCGCTGAATATCAAAGTCGGCGACTTCGTAACCATTCCCAAGCAGTACCACAAACTCATGGGACGCCGCGCCTCGGCCCGCGCCTTTGATGATCGCGTGGGTTGCACGGCTCTGGTCGCTGCCACATGGGCGCTGGGATCTAATTTGAAGAACCGCAACGTCACCTTTATATGGTCCACCAGCGAAGAGCTTGGCTTGCTCGGCGCTGCAGCCGCAGCCAAGCACATGGCCGCCGATGGCAAGGCCCCGGATTATGTTTTTGCCATCGACACTTTCGTGAGCGCCGATTCGCC
>DASZMF010000812.1:0-2868 GCA_035552035.1 Candidatus Angelobacter sp. | reverse complement strand
CTGCGCGTTCGCAGAAGAAAAGAAGCCGCCTTGAACATCGTCAAACGATTCGCTATTGCGCGCCGACTGCGGCAACGTTCCCACCACCGTAAAATGGTTGCCGGTTTTGTTGCTTTCCAGTCGTATATCACCCACGGCGCTAAAGTTCGGATAAACCTCGGCAACGTTCGCCATCTGCTCAAAGCTGTGGCGCGCAACGTCATCCAGTGGCTTGGTCTGACCAGTGGCCGGCGCAGCTTGCGCAAACCTTGGCCCACGACCATCTTGCCGGGACGTGACGACGACAGTATCAAACAGCCCGGATCGCCCCAACTGCCGCGTTGCCAGCTTTTGCAAGCCGATTCCCAGTGACAACATGGCCACCAGCGACGCAACACCCACGCCAATGCCCAGCGTGGTGAGTGAATTGCGCAGCCCAGCTTCGCGCAGGTTGCGTCCGGCAAGTTCAACTAGATCGTAAGCTCTCACCGTGTGGCTCCAATCTTTTCCACGTCATTAATGGATTCACTCAATAGCTTGCCGTCACCCAGAAACACCAGGCGGTTGGCATATCGCTCAGCCAGCGGACGCTCATGCGTGACCATAATTACCGTCATCTCCAGCGTGCGATTCAACTCGCGGATCAGGTCCATAATTTCCGTGCCGGTCTTTGAATCCAGATTGCCCGTAGGTTCGTCTGCCAGCAAAAGTTTGGGGCGATTGCCCAGCGCCCGCGCCAGCGCTGCCCGTTGCTGCTCACCGCCAGACATCTCACTAGGCCGGTGCTGCATGCGGTCACTCAACCCGACGCGCTCCAGCGCCTCAATCACCCGCGCGCGCCGCTCCCGGCGCTTCACCTCGGCAAATCGCATGGGCAGTTCAACGTTTTCATAGAGCGTCATGGTCGGCACCAGGTTGAATGACTGGAAAACCATGCCCACCGTGTGCCGCCGATATTGCGCCAGCTGCTCAGACGTCATGGTAGCCAGATCTGAGCCTTCCACCACAATCGCGCCGGAGTCCGGACGGTCCAGCCCAGCGATCAGGTTCAGCAGCGTTGACTTGCCCGACCCAGAAGAGCCCAGCAGCGCGATAAACTCGCCGCGTCCCGCCGCCAGGCTTACGCCATCTACCGCGGGAATCAGCGTGCGCCCCATCTTGTAATGGCGCACCACTGAGACCGTTCTTACCGATTCAAATTCAGTGCCGTTTGTAGCCACAGTTAAATCTCTCCAAAGACCTTCTAAAGAAGCCTTCTAATCAAATGTTACTACGCAAGTTTCCATTCTGTGCCCCCGGGCCAGCCATTCACCTTAGGACGAAGGTATGCCACGGCAGGTGTCCCGGAAACCCATTGACTCGGACTTCCGACTAGGCACTGAGGTTACCCAGGCCAACTCTTGAGACCACACGTTGCTTTTGGCCCAATGGCACTGCTTTTTCCGCGATCATCTCATCGCAGCGCGTACCCGCATAAAACCAGGTAGTCTAATTTTTCAATTTTCAAGCTACGAATTTACTCAATTACAAATTCTTCTTACCCCACCCCGTCATTTTTCAACTTCGATTGCAAACAAAGAACTTACGCAAATCGGCCCTTGGACGGCCCATGCACGGAGCTTGCACGGAGCTTGCACGGAGCTTGCACCGGGCTCGCACGGCCCCTGCGCCGCCCTTGGGCCGTCCTTGCGCCGTCCAGTCAGGCAGAGGGTCGCTAACCCTAAAAACACAAAACGCAACGGTTTCCCGTTGCGTCAAAATATTTTATGGAGCGCAGTCGCCCTCGCCTGCGGCAGCTACGTTCACACGCTCTTGCCTGTGACAAAGCGATAATCGCAAAATCGCACCACCAAAATCAATACCTATTTTGCTCGCAGGCGCCCTCGCCTGCGCTATTCCTGATCAGTGTTCATCCGTGTTTATCAGTGGTAAGTTTTAGGGTCAGGCAACTTCGCCGCATCAACGCGCCACAAGTCTCCCTTACCGTGATCAGAAACCCAGACCGAGCCAAACCCATAGCGGATCGCATCTGCTTTTGGATAATTTCCATACTGGTCAATCACCTTGTTGCGCGCAGGATCAATGCGCATCACCGGCGTTCCACTCATCGTCACCCAGATCAATCCGCCGCCATAACAAATCTCTCCGCCGGCGCCGGGGACATGCGCCGCAATCACAGCCTTAACTTTGTCGGTGCGCAGATCAATGCGCGCCACGCTGCCATCTGACTGGCTGATTACCCACAGCGATCCCGCTCCCACAGTAGAAAAGCGCGGGCCGGCAGCCACATCCACGTGCGCCACAACTTTGCCTTTCACCGGATCAACGCGGTAAATCTTGTTCTCACCAGAGCTAACCACCCACACCGCGCCCAGGCTCAGCTTTACCACGGCAGAATCTCTGCCGACCCCGATCTTTCTTACCGTGCGCCCGCTCTTCACCGCAATCTGAGTCAGCGTACTCGAATGGCCGTCCTCATTGCTCACAAACCATACGCTACTCGCATCCACCGCAATCGATCCCTCACCCGCCGGATCAATCTTCACCGGCACTCGCAGATCAACCTTGTTGGTCTTTGGATTCACACTCGTCAGAGTCTGGCTTTGGCAGTTGAGCACCCACACCCGTTCTGCGCCGATGCCGATTCCATAGCACGGCTCTTTATCCACCGGCACTCTAGCCTGCACAACATTGCGCCGAGGATCCACGCGAATCAGTTCATTATTCTTCGGCACAGCTACCCAAACCGAGCCAAAACCAGTGGCCAGCCAGTCCGGATCGCCACCGATATGAATCTTGTGGGAGATAGGCAGCGTTGAGGCATCGAGCTGGGGGAAATCAGGAACAGGTTTGGCCTCTTGGGCTGCCGCTGACAAAGACACAGCAGCA
>DASZMF010000811.1:0-2681 GCA_035552035.1 Candidatus Angelobacter sp. | reverse complement strand
CAACGCATGCAGCGCCGCGATGATCTCAGGAAAATAGCGTCCTAAGGGCTGACCGGCTTTGGACTGCAGGACAATTTCATTTCCGTTGCGAAAGGCGTGACAGCGGAAACCATCCCACATGGGTTCGTAGAGCCAGCCGGATTCGTGCGGGAGATCCTTGACTGATCTGGCCTCTGCCGGCGGATACGGCGGCTGAAGAGGAAGATGCAGTTTGGGGAATGCATGCTCAAGCACTTCAGCGGGAATGGCCGCAGCAGTAACCGAAGCAGATTTAGTTTTGCGCGAAGGAGGCATGGCAAATTGATTGGATGCGGATGGGAGAGGAGCGCGTTACTTAGTAATGGTCTTTGCTTACTGTCTTTCTCTGGTGCCAGCTACCGCTTCAAGCGTCAATTTTGCTTAAGGGCGGCCTTGCTTAATGGCGATCTCGCGATTTAATCCAACCAAAGCCGGCCGCAATGATGAAGCCGCCGCAGAGAACGATGAGCGCTGCCGTACCGGCTGCCTGCCAGGCCTGCATGGGAAGCGAGTTTGGCAAATATACGGGCTTGCCAGTGTGAAGTGAATCAAGCGATTGTTTACCCATATAGAGCCCCACAGCCACCATGAGAAAGCCAATCCACAGGTATCTGCGCGGGCTCTTTTTGTATTCAGGCGTAGTGTCCATGCGTATGCTCTCTCGGGTTACCGAATTGCGCGAGAGGAACAGTACCACATTGGTGGTCCGGTGGACACACGTGGTTGCGTACAATAAGATTTTGAGCATCTGCAGCGGATTGCGGGAATAAAACGATGGAGAAAGCCGTTTGTAGTTTTGTTCATCGAAGTGCCGCTGTAACGCGTTGCGGTGCATCGTACTCTTTAAATTGCTCGACGTCTTTAAATTGCTCGACTTTAATTATTCGAAGTCTTTGAATTGCGACTGTAAGTGAATGTGAATCAGGAGAAGCAGCTTGAAAAAGTTTATTGTTGGTCTGGTGGTTGGCTTATTGCTTCCGTTGATTGGCGGATATTTTTACATCAAGGCAGGCATGATGCCGGTGGCCACGGCCTCCGCGCCGCTGCCCATGGAAGAGAAGATTGCGCACACGGCGCTGCACGCGCGCATGGTGAAGGAAATGCCAAAAGACTCACCGGTGCCGGCGGATGAACCGAACATAACCAACGGCGCGCATGTTTATCTGGAAAACTGTGCGTTCTGCCATGGCTATCCTGACCAGCCGGCCAGCAACGCAGCGAAAGGAATGTTTCCGCTGCCGCCGCAGCTTTTCAGCCATGAAGAGATGGTGACTGACGATCCGGTGGGCGCGACGTATTGGAAGGTGTCCAATGGTATCCGCCTGACCGGCATGCCGGGATTCAATGAAATGCTTACGCCGACTCAGATGTGGCAGGTCTCACAACTGCTGGCGCATGCCGACAAACTACCGGACCAGACAAAAGGTGTGCTGGTGAAACCGGTGATGGTCCCGGGATCGGCGACTGCCGCACCTGCTCCTGCTGCCGCGCAGCCGACGAAGCCTAAGAAATAAGCTGGTGGCAATGGAGTGATCTTTCAGTTAGCAAAAAACTGGAAGAGATATTTTTGAGCGTTGAACTGAAAACGTTGAACTGAAAAGAAGGAACAGCAAAAACAAGGCGGCCGCAGATGAGTGCGGCCGCCGTTTTTTGGGAAGTTAGAGTTTTTCGTGGAATTCGCAGCCGGAGCAGGAAATAAAGATTCCGCCGGGAGTATTGCGCTCGCGGTCTTTTACGCGTTTCACAATCCGGGTCGGCTTGCCGCATTTGGGGCAATCGGTGCTCTTGGATGTGTCCATTATTTTCTTGCGGTCAGCCGTTTTGGCGATCTTAGCCATGGTTCAGTACTCTCCTCAAAATGTCAGGTATCCGCGGCCTCAGTGGCCAGCGCAAATGCGGGGGGAAATGGGGATGGCACGCCAAGGCGATGCGTCCATTGACCGCAACAATATGATTTTACACTGAGTAGGCGATTTTCGTCTCACCCCAGCTGGGAAAGCCGGGCGGAAGTGCCAAAAGTCGCACTTTATAGGTAACCTTGCGGTCATTTATCAATCCAATACAATTGCAGCACCCACATATCTGAGGAGACCATGAAGAAACTGACGATCGTATTATTTGCAGCCATGGCGCTGAGCATGTTTGCCACCGAAACCAAGGTGCAGGGTTATCTGGTGGATATCGCCTGCGCGGACGAAGAAGGCCAGAAGGCCGGATTTGGCGCCAAACACACCAAAGAGTGCCTGCTGATGCCGGAATGCATTAAGAGCGGCTATGGCGTGCTCACGGACGACAAAAAAGTTTACAAGTTTGATAAAGCCGGGAATGCCCAGGCCAAAAAGTTCATCAATACGCTCAAGAAAGAAAAAGACATCAAAGTGGGCGTAACCGGAACCGTGACCGGCGAGACCATGACTGTAACCAAGATTGACTTGCTCTAGCTGATTAAGAAATTTACCGCAGAGGGCGCAGAGGAAAACCTGCAAAGCAAAAAACTTACCACGGATTAACACGGATGCCACTGATTTAAAAACAAACGCTTAACCACAAAGGGCACGAAGGAGCACGAAGGAAATCGGCAAGAACTTTTACTTCGAGCTTATCGCGGCCCTTTGCTTTTTCAGCTTTTGCTTTTGCAGCTGTATATTATTTGCGTTTCATCA
>DASZMF010000810.1:0-4149 GCA_035552035.1 Candidatus Angelobacter sp. | reverse complement strand
TTCTTTGAACTGTTTTTCGCGGCATTAAAAGCCCTGCCGGATCAGCTCAGCGGCGTTCAGTTTGTGAGCGGGCTTCCCCTGTGCCATCTTCTCTGCGTATTTTGCCAGTACATCTACTTCAATATTTACAGGATCGCCCTGCCTCAAGGTGCGCAGGTTGGTCGCTTCCCATGTGTGCGGGATAATAGCAATTTCCACCTGAGAGTTTTCGATGGCCGCCACGGTCAGGCTGATGCCTTCCACAGTGATCGAGCCCTGCGGGACAACATAGCGCGCCAGCGTTTGAGGAAGTTCAATCACCAGCCGCCAGTCATCGCGATATTTGATCTTCTGCAGACTGCTGATCGTTCCGGTGCCGTCCACGTGGCCCTGCACTACGTGCCCGCCCATGCGGTCGTCAGCGAGTGCAGCCAGCTCAAGGTTTACCAGCGCGCCTGGTTTCAGGCGCTGCAGAGTGGTGCGCTTTAAAGTTTCTTCCGCCAGGTCAGCGGAGAATTGCTGTTCTTCTATGTTCAGAGCGGTCAGGCATACTCCGCTTACCGCAACACTGTCGCCCGTTTTTAATGCAGGAGGAATAGTTTTGCTTCGGATGATGATGCGCGTGACCGTGCCACCATTCTGGCCAGTCACTTTTTCAATGCCGGCGATTTCGCCTGTTTCCTGAATCAGTCCCGTGAACATCAGATTACCTCCGGCGGCGCATAAGGATCATGCAGATATCCTTCAACCGCGAAGTCTCCGGCAAAGCGATGCAGAGCAATATCTTTTATCTGGGCTGCTTCACTGAGACGGTGAAAGCCTTCGCCGCCGGCAAAAGGAACTGAGCCTGAGCCGGCAAGAATCTTTGGTGCGTAATACAGAAAAACTTTGTCCACCACATCTGCGGCGAGCGCAGCCCAATTTACCAGTGCGCCACCTTCAATCAGCAGGCTGGTAATCTCCAGTGCGCCCAGGCGCGCGACGATCAAGCCGAGATCGGGACGTCCGTCATTGGAAACCGAGTTGGAGCGCAGAGGGATTTGCTCAACGCGGACGCCGCGGGCTTCCAGGGCGCGGCGTTTTTTCTCTTCCGCAAATGAACAGAAGATCAGCACATCATCTTTCGCGGTTTCCACCAGCCTGGATTCCAGAGGACAACGCAGCCGCGAATCCAGCACCACACGCAGCAGCGGACGGCGCCGCGGCAAGCCAGTGCGGTCCGTGAGCAGTGGATCATCAGCGACAATGGTGCCAGCGCCTACCAGGATCGCGTCTGATTCATGCCGCAGACTCTGCGCGTGAGCGCGCGATTCTTTGCTGGTAATCCAGCGGTCAGCGGCGACTGGTGCGTTGACGGAGCCGCCTTGCGGGCCAGCAATCTTGCCATCCAACGTCATGCCGGATTTCAGCGTGACCAGCGGCAGCTGCGCGAGTATGTAGCGTGCAAACGCTTCATTGATGTGGCGGGCCTCGGACTCCAGCAATCCTGTTTCAACTTTGATTCCCGCAGCTCGAAGCTGGGCAAAACCTTTGCCTGCAACTTTGGGATTGGGGTCGTCCATGGCTGCGACAACGCGCGCGATGCCTGCGGCGATCAGCGCGTCAGTACATGGCGGCGTGCGGCCCTGATGGCAATGGGGTTCCAGTGTGAGATATATTGTGCCGCCGCGAGCACGAGAGCCAGCCTGTTCCAGGGCAAGTATTTCGGCGTGCCTGATGCCATTGAATGTATAGAAGCCGGAGCCAGCTAGATTGCCTTCGCTATCCACAATCACCGCGCCAACGCGAGCACCAGGAGAAGTAAGCCCTGCGCCGCGGCGCGCCAGCTCTAAAGCCTGACGCATGAAGAGTTCGTCTTGTGGTGAAAATGCCATGGTTCAATCGAGAGATGGCGCGGTTGTGCGCGTCGCAGAAAAACTACGCAGTAGAGAACAATGAGTCCGCAAAATTCTCAGCGTTAAAGGGCAGCAAATCGGCAGCCTTTTCACCTACACCCACATAGCGCACCGGCAAACCAAGTTCGCGTGAAATGGCGATGACCACCCCGCCTTTCGCTGTCCCATCTAATTTGGTGAGCACAATTCCGGTTACGCCCGCTGATTCTGTAAACAGCCGCGCCTGCTGTAGTCCGTTCTGGCCGGTGGTGGCGTCCATTACTAATAAGACCTCATGCGGAGAGCCGGGAATAATGCGCTGGGCCGTGCGCTTCATCTTTTCCAATTCAGCCATGAGGCTGGTTTTGGTGTGGAGACGTCCAGCTGTATCGATGATTACGCTGTCAGTGTGGCGAGCCTTGGCGGCGCTGAGTGCGTCAAAAAGAACGGCTGAAGGATCGCCGCCGGGCCTGGTCTTGATCACTTCCACTCCCGTGCGCGAGCCCCAGACCTCAAGCTGCTCAATGGCTGCGGCGCGAAACGTGTCAGCGGCGCACATCAGAACGGTTTTGCCTTCAGCGCGCAGAGCGTGTGCCAGCTTGCCGATGGTTGTAGTCTTGCCTGTGCCGTTTACGCCCACCACCATTACAACTTCTGGCTCGCCCCTGGCTGGCTTGCCGGCGCGTGATGGCGTGGCATTGAGGATAGCCAGCACCTGTTCTTTGATTAGCCGCTTTAGCTCGCTCACGTCTTTGATCTGTTTGCGGTCAGCTTTTTCCCGCAGCTTGGATAAAATTTCCTGCGTGGTACTGGTGCCCAGATCAGCGCCGAGCAAAATCCCTTCCAGATCGTCCAGCGTGGCGCTGTCGATCTCCTTGGTAAGGGCCATTACTTCGTCAATGCGCTCGCTCAGGTTCTCGCGCGTGCGCGTAACGGCCTGTTTCATTTTTTCAAGAAACGAGGGTTCCTGTTTTCCAAATAGACTTTGAATCATTGCGTTATAAGTATCCTGCCAAACCTTTGATTATAGCGGGTAAGCGAAGGATTCACAGTGCAGACGCTGAGGTGCAGAAACGCGGAGGAGTATTCGTAACGGAGGATGAAAGCTTTGGCTAGGCTTCTGTGGGGGTGCTGACTGCTGCGGCAGCATCTGCTTCTTCACCGGTCACAGTGGCCGCGCGATTGATGCGCAATTTGCCGGTCTCAAAGACCTTGGTCATTGCAGCTACAACGGTGGCATCAAACTTGGTGGCGGCCAGAGAATTGATGATGCGAATTACGTACTCAGGGTCCATGGCTGCCTGATAAGGGCGGTTCGTGGTCATGGCGTCAAATGTGTCCGCCACCATGATAATGCGCGGCATCAGCGGGATCTGCTCGCCTTTCAGGCCGTATGGATAGCCGCGGCCATCCAGCGATTCATGATGCAGCTCGATACCGGGCAGCATGTCTCGCAACGCTTCTACCGGACGCAGAATGGCCGCGCCCTTGGTGGTGTGCGTTTTCATGATCTCAAATTCTTCCGGCGTAAGCGCGCCAGGTTTTTTCAGAATGCGGTCTTCAATGCCGATCTTGCCCACGTCATGCAGCTGCGCGGATATGCGGATCTTGTCGATATCCTCTTCCTTCAGCCCCATTTCCGTGGCGATGAGAACGGAATAGCGCGTTACACGGTCAGAGTGGCCTCGTGTGTAAGGATCTTTTTCGTCAACCGCGCCGGCCAGCATCTGAATGGAGTTGAGGAACAGCGTGCGGTTTTCCTGCGCAGCATTCTTTAAATCACCCACGAACTGTTCCAGATCGTCCGTCATGGTGTTAAAGGTCTGCGCGAGTTCCCCAAATTCTGTACGGCTTTTCAGGCGGACGCGATGCGTAAAGTCACCGCCGGCAATCGTCCGGCTGGATTCGGTAAGCACGTTCAGCGGCGTGGTAAGCCGGCGGGCAGCCCATATGCCGATAATGATGCTGAAGGCAATGGCGATGAGCGCAGCGCGGATCGCATCACGGCGCATGTCAGTAATATCGATGTAGGCTTCTTCCTGCGTTGTCTGCGTGACAACGGCCCAGCCAAGACCGGTTACCGGATAGTATGTGCCCAGCATGGGAACATGATTCTTGCCTTCCTGGATTGTGTAATCCATGGTCACGGCAAGCGGCACAACGCTTTTTTGCTCCACAAAATTTCTTACCAGGTCATTTGAGTTCATGTCCTGGCCGGTGGCATAGTGCGAACTGGGCGAAGCCACCAGGCGGCCGGAGCGGTCCACTACAAAAGTATCGAGATTCTGCTGGTTTT
>DASZMF010000809.1:0-1770 GCA_035552035.1 Candidatus Angelobacter sp. | reverse complement strand
CGCGCCGGACGCACGCGCCTTCTCATGCTCTGCTGGGCAGGATTCCTGCTGCTCTTCTTTACGCTCTCCACCACCCAGGAATACTATTCCATGCCCATGTATCCAGCGCTGGCGCTTTTGCTGGGCTGCGCCATGGATCGTGAAAGCAAATTTGTAACCGCTGGAAGCAGAGTTGTGGCCGTAATTTCCACTGCTGCCGCACTGGCGATTACCGCTATTCTATTTTCTGTGCGCAATGTGCCGGCCATCGGAGATATTTCCAGCGCCCTGCAGCAACACCCTGAGTCTTACACGCTGTCGCTGGGACACATGGGCGATCTCACATTGCAGTCGTTCGCCTACCTGCGCGCGCCGCTCATACTCGCCGGCATCGCGTTTCTGGTGGGCGCCGTTGGTGCATGGTTCAAAGGCCGCCGGGCTTTTATTGCTCTGGCTTTAATGATGGTTTTATTCCTGCACGCCAGCCGGATGGCGCTGGTCACCTTTGATCCCTATCTTTCTTCGCGTCCGCTCGCAAATGCGCTGCTTCACGCGCCCGAAGGCCAACTCATTGTGGATGGCGCTTACTATCCTTTTTCATCCGTCATTTTCTATTCCAATAAAAGCGCGTTGCTGCTGAACGGCCGCATGAACAATCTGGAGTATGGGTCTTATGCGCCGGGCTCTCCGCCGGTTTTTATTGATGACGCTGCATTTGTGAAGGACTGGAGTAAAATGCGCTGTTACCTGGTGACTGACCGCAATGGGATCGCTCGCTTGAGCGCACTGGTTGGCGCGGACCGGCTTCATCAGGTGATTGAAAGCGGCGGCAAATATCTTTTTACCAACGGTCTTACTATCAACGGCCTTTCCGGCGCGCTAGCGGATGGCTCCAAAATGGAGAACAAGCCCGCGTTATGATCATCCTCACAGCGGCATTGGCGATACTGCTCGCCGGTTCGCTCGTCTATTGTGTGCTCATTGTTGTGGCTACCCGGCGATTTCTATCTGTCCGCTTGCCCGTACCCGGAAGCAAGCCGGCCATCAGCATACTGAAACCGCTTTACGGCCATGACGAAGGTCTGGAAGAAAACCTGCGCAGCTTTTTCATACAGGACTATTCCGAATACGAAGTGCTGCTTGGCGTCCACACCATTGACGATCCCGCGGTGCCTATTGCGGAAAAAGTGATTCGTGAATTCAGCGGAAATATTCCAGCGCGGCTGATTGTTACCGGCGAATCTACTATCCCGAATGCCAAGTCTTTCAGCCTGAATCGCATGGTGCGTGAAGCGCGCCACGATTTGCTGGTAATGGGAGACAGCGACATTCGCGTCACTCCCCAATTGTTGCCGCATCTGGCGCAGGAATTTAAGGATGAACACATTGGGTTAGTGAGCTGCCCGTACCTGTCCGTGCCGGGCACTACCATATGGTCAAAGCTGGAAGCCGTTGGCATGAACACTGAATTGCTGGGCGGCGTGCTGGTGGCGCGCATGTTGGAAGGAATGCGTTTTGCCCTGGGTTGCACCCTGGCCGTACGACGTAACGTGCTGGAAGAGCTGGGCGGCTTTAACTATCTGCAGGAATTTCTGGCGGAAGATTTTGTGATTGGGCATCGCGCCGCCGAGCTGGGGCACGGCGTGCTGTTTTCTTCTTATGTAATTGAACATCGCATTGGCAGCCAGGGCATGATGCGCAACCTGGGGCACCGCCTGCGCTGGGCGCGCAGCACACGCCGTTCGCGTCCCGCAGGTTATTGGGGACAGATATTCACTTACCCATTGGCAT
>DASZMF010000808.1:0-5459 GCA_035552035.1 Candidatus Angelobacter sp. | reverse complement strand
GCCTTGCGGTCCTTGCCATGCTGGCCGGGAGCGAAGTTGCGCTTTTCCACCGGGCACTTGTCAGTAAAACACTTGGCGCCCTTCAGGAATAATTTCATGCCTTCCCGGCGGCAAAGCCGGCAAACTGCACCTTTATAACGTGCCATTGATTCTCCTGCTTTCTGGTGACGACCGGTTTACGGGGTGGCTTAACCCTTTCTTCCCGGTCCATTGTTTCGATTTTGCAATTGCGTAATTTGGTAAAGGAAAATTGATCTGCCTTTATTCCTGGCCTTCAAATTTACCCACTTACCAGATTACCCAATTACCAATTCCTCTAAAAAGCTAGCTTCTCAGACGCGGCGTCTCTTTGGCGGACGGCAACCGTTGTGCGGAATCGGCGTGACGTCTTTAATCGTCTTCACGTCGAGCCCGGCGGCAGCCAGGGCGCGGATCGCGGATTCGCGGCCCGAGCCAGGTCCGTTTACGCGGACTTCAATCGAGCGCATGCCGTGGTCGCGTGCCTGCTGTGCGGCGTTGCTTGCCGCCTGCTGCGCGGCGAAGGGAGTGCCCTTGCGCGAGCCGCGGAAGCCCAGCGAACCAGAGCTCTTCCATGACAATGTGCGGCCTTCACTATCTGTGATGGTCACAATGGTGTTGTTGAAGGAAGCCTGGATATAGGCGATGCCATGCGGAACGTTTTTCCGCTCTTTTTTCTTGAAGACCTTCTTCTTGCCTTTTGTTCCGGTAGCGCCGCTACCGGGTGCCGCTGCTGCTGGTTTTGCCATAAATGTCTCTGTTCTCTTCTCAATGGGCGGCGACACTGCGCCGCGTTAATTTCTTTTGCTAAAGGCCAAAGCTAAGGGCCAATGGCTGATGGCTAAGTCTTTGACGCGGTCTTCTTCTTGTTCGCGACCGTGCCTTTGCGTGGGCCTTTGCGGGTGCGCGCATTGGTGTGCGTGCGCTGTCCGCGCACCGGCAGGTTGCGCCTGTGCCGATAGCCGCGGTACGAGCCGATTTCAATCAGCCGCTTGATGTGCATGGAAATGTCTTTGCGCAGATCGCCTTCCACATCGCCCTCAGCTTCAATGGCCTGGCGGATGCGGTTGACCTCTTCCTCATTCAGGTCCTGGACTTTTCTCATGGGCTCGACTTTGGCCGTGGCCAGAAGGCGCTTGGAGCGCGAGTTTCCGATGCCGTAGATATAGGTGAGCGCGATGTTCACATGCTTGTTGCGCGGAAGATCGACGCCTGAAATACGTGCCATTTTATCTCCTTATTGCTATGGATCGGTTTACAGTCTGGCTGCGGCCTTCGTCCCGATCAAACCTGTCAATTGCCAAAAATCCAACTTGCCAAAAATCGCCGAAATTGAATTTGCAAAATTGAATTCCAGTTACAGCCAATTTTGCAGTGCAGCTAATCAAATTTTGTCAAACTGCTTCGAGTGAAGATTTTCAATTGTCACTTTCGGCAGTGTTGGCAATCTGGCAATCTTTCTTTATCCCTGTCTCTGTTTGTGCTTGGCGGTTTCGCAAATCACCCGCACCACGCCCTTGCGGTGCACGATCTTGCACTTGTCACAAATCTTCTTTACTGATGCCCTGACCTTCATTTGTCCCACTCTCTGATTCCGAAGCCTTGAAAGCTTTCTTCTCCGGCTTTCGATATTCTTTATTTGGTAATTGAGTAACTTGGTAATTTCAGAGCGCTAATAGCTTAAGATCAAACTAAAGGCCATCCGGTTCTTAAATTACCGATTTACCAACTTACCCAATTACCAAATCCAACGAGCTCTCAATCCCTACTTGTATCTATACACGATTCGCCCACGAGTTAAATCGTAAGGCGAAAGCTCCACCGCGACCTTGTCCCCGGGAAGAATGCGGATAAAATTCTTGCGCATTCTGCCGGAAACGTGCGCCAGCACCTGATGTTTATTGTCCAGCTCCACCCGGAACATGGCATTCGGCAGCGGTTCAACCACCGTTGCCATTACCTCAATCGCGTCTTCTTTACTCACCTAGCTCCTTGAGAGTCTCCCTGTTTTTGAGAGATCCCTCGCTTGGCTCGGAATTTCAGCGGGAGGCTATCTAGCCACCCCCTCCCCGTGGTACCCTTCAATTAGGGTTCTAAAGGACTTACTGCATCCCATCCCAAAGCATTCCAAGCTAATTCAATGAACAATCCGGCCTTAACAGCCGGCAATCAACCCAAAAACCTTCTGCGCTACTCCGTCAACACCAGCGGCCCATTTCTCGTGACCGCCACAGTATGCTCAAAGTGCGCGCTGTAACTTCCATCTTCGGTGACCGCGGTCCATTTATCTTCCAGGACGCGCGTTCCCGGCTTGCCAATATTCACCATGGGCTCAATCGCAATCACCATGCCTTCACGCAATCGTGTGCCATGGCCCCGCGTGCCGTAATTCGGCACCTGCGGATCTTCATGCAGCCGCGTGCCAATTCCGTGTCCCACAAATTCCCGGACCACGCTGAAGCCATTGGCTTCAACATATTCCTGCACTGCTGCGCCTACATCGCCTACCGTCTTGCCCAGTCTTACTTCTTCAATCGCCTTCTTGAGCGACGTCTCGGTCACATCCAGCAGCTTCTGCAGCTCCGGCGCCAGTGACTTGCCCACCGGCACAGTCGTGGCTGAGTCGCCGTAATATCCATCTAAAACCACGCCGCAATCAATGGAAACAATGTCGCCTTCCTTCAGCACCCGTTTCTTTGAAGGGATGCCGTGGATGATCTCATTGTTCACTGACGTGCACAGCACGCAGGGATAACCCGAATATCCCTTAAATGCCGGCTTCGCGCCAAACTCACGAATCTTTTCTTCCGCGGCCAGTTCCAGGTCCATGGTGGAAACGCCGGGAGCCACCAGCTCTTTCACTGCATCCAGCACCTGCCGGACAATCTGTCCGCTGCGCTTCATCTTTTCCAGTTCAGCTTGTGATTTGCAGTTAATCATTCTTGCCGTCGCTGCGGAATCGTTCAATCTCCTGAAAAATCGTGGCCGTTACCTGCTCCACCGGAAGCTCTCCATTCACATGACGCAAGCGTCCCTGCCGATTGTAAAACTCAACCAGGGGCAGGGTCTGGCGCTCATAGTTTTTCAAACGCTCAGAAATAACTTCTTCCTTGTCGTCTTTGCGCTGGACCAGCGGCGAACCGCAGAGATCGCACGCGCCGGTTACTTTTGGCGGCTGGAGGTAAACGTTATAAATCTTGCCATCCACGGGACAATTACGGCGGCCCGTAAGCCGTTGCAGTAATTGATTATAACTAACATCCACGCTTATCACAACCGGCGGAGGCTGGTTTCCCTTGGCTGACAGCTCCCGATCCAGCCATTCTGCCTGTGCTACCGTCCGCGGAAACCCGTCCAGAATGAATCCCCGCCCGCAATCCGGCTGCTGCAACCGTTCCGCCACCATATCGTTCACCAGGTCGTCAGAAACCAGGTCGCCCCGTTCCATCACGGCCTTGGCCTTGCTCCCTAACAAAGTGTTCCACGCCACGTTCTCCCGCAATATGTCCCCGGTGGAAATATGGGGAATGCCATAATGCTTGGCGATGAGCTTGGCCTGTGTACCCTTACCCACGCCGGGAGCTCCCAGCAAAGTGATCGGGCCTGCGACAATGGTCTTCGCACTCATAGAGTCACTGACGCCGGCCGACATTCCTTTAGTTCCAGAGCTTCTTCCCGCGCGTGCGTCCGCTGCGTGAAGTAAAGCCTTCGTAATGGCGCATTACCAGCTGTGACTCAATCTGGTTGACCGTATCCATGGCTACGCCCACCACAATCAGCAGCGAGGTTCCGCCAAAGTAAAAGTTCACGCCCAGACCATGCAGCATCCATGTGGGGAATCCGCCAAATACCCGCGGCCCGAGCCATGGAATGTGGTCCAGATGAATACCGGCGATCATCCACTCCGGAATCAGCGAGATCGTTATCAAATACAGTGCGCCTACCAGCGTCACGCGGGTCAGCACATCATTGATATAGTCGCGCGTGCGATGTCCCGGACGGATGCCCGGGATAAATCCGCCATATTTCCGCATATTGTCCGCTACGTCTGACGGATTGAACACGATGGAAACATAGAAATAGGCAAAGAAAATAATGCCCACGGCATACAGCACGGTGTAAAACGGCTCACCCCACTTCATCTGCTCCAGAATGGGGCCGAAAATTCTGTTCAGCGTAGTGCCGGGCCTGAATGCATTGGAAAGCGTAAGCATCTGCGGAATGCTCAACAGAGACGACGCAAAAATCACCGGCATAACGCCGCCGGAATTCACGCGCAGAGGCAAGTGCGTGGCCTGGCCGCCCATGATGCGCCGGCCCACAACGCGCTTGGCATACTGCACCGGAATGCGCCGTTCCGAGCGCTCCATAAATACGATGAACGCCACCACCAGCACCATGACAACGATCAGGAAAAGAATCGCGGGAATGGTGTACGGTCCCCACTGTGAAGACTTGACTTTATTTCCCAGGTCCATCACCGCGCGCGGCAGTCCCACCACAATGCCGGCGAAAATCAGCAATGACATGCCATTGCCCACGCCGCGTTCAGTGATCTGCTCGCCCAGCCACATAATAAAGATACTGCCCGTGGTCAGGGTAATAATCGTCATCAGGATAAAAGACGGTCCCGGGCTGACGACAAATTTCTGTGACTGCAGGGTAAATGCGATGCCCATGCTCTGCAGGATCGAGAGCACCAGGGTTAGATAGCGCGTCCACTGGGTAATTTTTCTGCGGCCCAGGTCGCCTTCTTTTTGCAGCCGGGCCAGCGGCTCCCACACCACGGTGAGCAGCTGAAGAATAATGGACGCCGTGATATACGGCATGATGCCCAGGGCAAAGATGGTCAGCTTGCGCAGGTTGCCGCCGCTGAACAGGTCATAGAAGCCCAGCAATCCGCCGCTCTGCTGTTCAAACGCCTTCTGCAGCGCGTCCGTGTTGATGCCGGGCGTGGGAATGTGCGAACCCAGGCGATAGACAGCCAGCATGGCCAGCGTAAACAGCACGCGTTTGCGCAGGTCTGGTACTCGAAAGATATTCGCCAGTTTCTCGAACATTTAGCTCACTTCTTCTTTGATTTCGATTCGGTTGATTTAGAAGCTGTCTTCTTGCTCTGCAGTTTCGCCGGCTTGCTCTTCGGCGCGCCTTCGGCCGCCACGGTTGCGGCGCCGCCAATCAACTCAATCTTACCGCCGGCCTTGGTGATTTTTTCCTCGGCCGACTTGGAGAACTTATGCGCCAGCACGGTCAGCGCTATTTTAATTTCGCCATCGCCCAGCACCTTGATCAGGTCATTCTTGCTGGCCAGTCCGTGCTTCACCAGCAGTTCCGGAGTAATGTTTTTCTCGCCCAGTTCCACCAGACGGTCCACGTTCACTACCTGATATTCCACGCGGAAAATGTTGGTGAAGCCGCGCTTCGGCAAACGGCGTTGCAAT